>NZ_JBSFQI010000011.1:0-135013 GCF_053588635.1 Gordonia sp. NPDC003425
AACGTGTTCTAGTTTTCGGCTATTCTCTGCGCATGGCTGACGGCACCCAAATTCCCGAGACCATCGCACTCGGGTCGGTGGAGGACTTCGGCGACGAGTTCGACGTGGTGGTCATCGGACTGGGGATCGCCGGTGGATGTGCGGCGGTGGAGGCGGCGTCGCGCGGCGCGCGGGTCCTGGTGCTCGAACGCGCCGCAGCGGCCGGCGGCACCACCGCCCTGGCCGGCGGTCACTTCTACCTCGGTGGCGGTACCGCGGTGCAGCGGGCCACCGGCCACGACGACTCCGCGGAGGAGATGGAGCGCTACATCACCGCCGTCTCCCGGGAGCCCGAACCGGACAAGATCCACGCCTACTGTACCGACAGCGTCGCCCACTTCGACTGGCTGGAGTCGCTCGGTTTCGAGTTCGAGCGCAGCTACTACCCGGAAAAGGCTGTGGTGCAACCGGGTACGCAGGGACTGATGTACACCGGCAACGAGAAGGTGTGGCCGTTCAACACGATGGCCGTCCCCGCCCCGCGGGGCCACAAGGTGCCCGTCCCCGGAGACACCGGCGGTGCCGCGCTGATCATCGAGCTGCTGGTGAAACGCCTCGCCGACCTCGGCGTCGAGGTGCGCTACGACACCGGGGCGCGCCAGTTGGTGGTCGACGACGCGGGCCGGGTGACCGGAGTGGCCTGGCGCAGCCCGGGAACGGGCGACGGGGTGATCCGGGCGCAGGGCGTGGTGATCGCCGCGGGTGGTTTCGTGATGAACCCGGACATGGTGGCCGAGCACGTACCGTGGCTCGCCGAAAAACCCTACGTGCTGGGCAACACCTACGACGACGGCCTCGGTTTGCGTCTCGGCGTCTCGGCGGGAGCCGCGCTGCGGCACATGGATCAGGCGTTCTGCACCGCACCCGCCTATCCGCCCGCGATCCTGCTCACCGGGCTCGCGGTGAACCGCGACGGCGAGCGGTTCGTGGCCGAGGACTCCTACCATTCCCGGACGTCGAGTTTCGTTCTGGAACAACCCGATGCCACCGCGTATCTCATCGTCGACGAGGCCCACATGAAGCGGCCGCGGATACCGCTGGTGCCATTCGTCGACGGTTACGAGACGGTGGCCGAGATGGCCGAGGCCCTCGGCATCCCCGCCGATCGGCTGCAGGCGACCCTCGACACCTACAACGAGAATGCCGCGCGCGGTGAGGACCCCGAGTTCCACAAGGCGCCGGAGTTTCTCGCCGCGCAGGACACCGGCCCGTGGGCGGTGTTCGACCTGAGCCTCGGCAAGGCGATGTACGCGGGATTCACCCTGGGCGGCATGGCCACCTCGGTGGACGGCGAGGTGCTCGACGATGCGGGCGCGCCGATCCCGGGTCTGTACGCGGCCGGGGCGTGCGCAGCCAACATCGCCCAGGACAGCAAGGGTTATGCCAGCGGCACCCAACTGGGCGAGGGATCGTACTTCGGTCGTCGCGCCGGTGCTCACGCCGCGACCCGGGCGGCCCGAGCAACGAAAGTAGGGGAAGGAATCCTTCCCCGGGGTTCGACACCTTCCCCGTGATGTTTCACGGGGAACGGTACGAAAGTAGGGGAAAAACACCGCTCCCCTACTTTCTGCAGGCAGCGGCCCGACCGGCCAGCCGGCCCGACCAGCCCGGCTAGGCGCGGAAACCGCGTAACCGCAAACTGTTTGCCACCACGAACACCGACGAGAAGGCCATCGCGGCACCCGCGATCATCGGATTGAGCAACCCGGCCGCGGCCAGCGGGATCGCCGCCACGTTGTAGCCGAACGCCCAGAACAGGTTCTGCTTGATCGTGCCGAGGGTGCGCCGGGACAGGCGGATCGCGCCGATCACCTTGCCGAGGTCGCCGTCGACGATGGTGACGTCGCTCGCCGCGATGGCCACGTCGGTGCCGGTGCCCATCGCGATGCCGAGGTCGGCCTGCGCCAGAGCGGGCGCGTCGTTGATGCCGTCGCCGACCATGCCGACGACGTGGCCGTCGCGTTGCAGCGCGACGACGGCGTCCACCTTGCCGGCGGGACGCACCCCGGCGATCACGGTGTCGATACCGACCTGGCGCGCCACGTGCCGGGCGGCGCCCTCGTTGTCACCGGTCAGCAGGATCGGCGTCAGGCCGAGTTTCTTCAGTCCGGCGATGGCCTCCGACGCCGACGGCTTGGGCGTGTCGGCGACGACGATCACCCCGAGGACCGTGCGGTCGCGGCCGACCACCACCGGGGTCGCCCCGCGCTGCTGGGCGCGGTCCACCACGTCGGCCGATTCACCACCCGGCGTAAGGCCGGCGTCGGCCGGGCCCCGCACCCAGATACGCGCGCCATCGACCACACCGCTGACCCCGATGCCGTGCGCCGAATCGAAGTCGGTGACGTCGGGAACCCGAAGATGTTGTGCGGCAGCGACGATCGCCGTCCCGATCGGATGTTCGGATGCGGCCTCGACAGCTGCGGCGACCGTGAGCACGTCGTCGGACGAGATGTCCGGGCCCGCCGGATGCACGGCGTCGACCCGCATGACGCCGGTGGTGACGGTGCCGGTCTTGTCGAGCACGATGGTGTCGACGCGTCGCGTGGTCTCGAGCACCTCGGGACCCGAGAGCAGGATGCCCTCGCGCGCCCCGCGGCCGGTGCCGACCATGAGCGCGGTGGGTGTGGCCAGTCCCAGCGCACACGGGCAGGCGATGATGAGCACCGACACCGCGGCGGTGAACGCGAAGAGCACCGAGCCGTCGACCCACCAGAAGACCAGGGTGGCCACCGCGATCAGCAGCACCACCGGCACGAAGACCGCCGAGATCCGGTCGGCCAGACGCTGCGCACGGGCCTTCCCGCTCTGCGCGTCCTCGACCATGCGGGCCATCTGCGCCAGGGCGGTGTCGGCGCCGATGTGGCTGGCACGCACCACGATCCGCCCACTGACGTTCACGGTGGCCCCCACCACCGTGTCGCCCGCGGTGACCTCGACCGGCATCGATTCGCCGGTGATCATCGAGGCGTCCACGGTGGCGACACCGTCGATGACCACACCGTCGGTGGCGATCTTCTCGCCGGGCCGCACCACGAACTCGTCGCCGACTGCCAGTTCGGAGATCGACACCCGCTGCTCCGCGCCGTCACGACGGATCACCACGTCCTTGGCGCCGAGATCGATCAGGGCACGCAACGCATCTCCGGCGCGACGCCTGGCCCGCTTCTCCAGGTAGCGGCCGAGCAGCACGAAGGTGGTGACCCCCGCCGCGGCCTCCAGATAGATGTAGGAGGCGCCGTCGCCGCCGTGCTGTGGCATGAGGTCGAAACCGTGTGTCATGCCGGGCATTCCGGCCATGCCGAAGAACAGGGCGTAGAGCGACCAGCCGAAGGCGGCCAGCGTTCCCAGCGACACCAGCGTGTCCATGGTCGCGGTGCCGTGGCGCAGGTTCAGCAGCGCGGCGCGGTGGAACGGGTAGCCGCCCCACACCACCACCGGCGCGGCGAGCGTCAGCGACAGCCACTGCCAATAGGTGAACTGCCACGACGGGATCATGGCGAGTGCCACCACGGGGATGGTCAGCGCCGCGCAGATCAGGAGTCGCTGACGCAGCAGCCCGAGTTCGGTGTCGGCGGTGGTGCCGCTCGCCGACGGCTCGTCGGACGGCGACCGGCCGTGATGGGGCCGCACCGGAGTGGCCCGATAACCCGCGCCGCGGACGGTGTCCACGAGATCGCCGACCTCGACGTTCGGGCCGAACTCGACCGTGGCGCGTTCGGTGGCGTAGTTGACCGTCGCGTGCACGTCGTCGATGCGGTTGAGCTTGCGTTCGATCCGGTTGGCGCAGGAGGCACAGGTCATCCCGCCGATGTCGAGATCGACGAGGGACCGCTCGTCCTGCGGTGTCGGGGTACGCGTGGGCGCGGCCATCTCAGACCAGTTGGTAGCCGGCCTCGACCACGGCGTTGGCCACGTCGGTGCGATCGAGTTCGCCGTCACTGGTCACCGAGACGCTGCCGGTGTCCAGGGTGACATCGACGCTGCGCACACCGGGGATCTCCCCGATTTCCTCGCGCACCGAGGCGACGCAGTGCGCACAGGTCATCCCGGTCACCGTGAATGTGGTTGTGGTCATCGACTTCTCCTTCTCTCGGGGCAGCACTGTCGGGGACAACGCTGTCTGTGGCAATGCCGTCAAGAACAATGCCGTTGGGGACAATGCTTTTGGGGACAATGCCGTTGGGGACAGTGCTCTCGGGCGGTCAGGACTTGACCAGACGCGCGATGGCGGCCATCGCCTCGTCCACCTTGGCGGCACCGGCCTCGTCGCTCTCCTGGGCGGCGTGCACCACGCAGTGGCTCATGTGCTCCTCGAGCAGACCCAGCCCCACCGCCTGCAGGGCCTTGGTCATCGCCGAGAGCTGGGTGAGGATGTCGATGCAGTACTCCTCGTCGTCGACCATCCGCTGCAGTCCGCGAGCCTGGCCCTCGATCCGGCGCAACCGCTTGAGGTAGTCGTCCTTGCGGGTGATGTAGCCGTGCGTGGCGTTGCTCATCTTCACACTCCTCTGATACCCCCTATGGGTATACCAGAAGACAAGGGAAAACGGTACCCCCCTAGGGTAGGTGCTCAGAGAATGTCACGCTCATCCGCCCGCAGGCGGTCGCCAGTCAGCGGCGATCGAGAGCGGCGGCCAGCTTTTCCAGGGCCGCCGCGATGTCACGCAGCGCCGCGGTCACCGTCGGGTCCTCGAGCGGGGCAGGGCGACCGTCGAGGGCATCCGCGGCGGGCGGCGCAGCCGGCGGCGTGCCGGCCTGGGCTCCAGTGGCATCGGCGGTCAGATAGACGGTCTCGTCGTCATCGAGCCGGTGGCGGCTGCGCGGCGAGGACACACTGCTGGTCGGTTCGAAGTCGGTGGAACGACGCTCTCCGCGATACCTGACCTCGAGGAACGGTGACGGCGAGGCCTCGGACGCCTGTTCGACCGGCGAGAGGACCTGCGGTGCCTGGGTCTCTGGTGCCGCGGTCTGGGGTGTCACGGCCTGGGGTGTTGCGGTCTGGGGTGTTGCGGTCTGGGGTGTCGGATCGTCGAGGCGGTGCGAACCGGAATAGGCGGCGACCACCGTGAGATCACCCGTCGACGGACCGTGCGACTGCACCGCGGCCGGCGGCCCGACCGTCGGGCTTCGGTACCCGTCCTGACGTGGGGCGTCCGGCTGGGGCTGCCGGGCGGGTTCGGCGGGCCGCCGGCCCTGACCCGACATGGCAGTCGGCGCGTGCCCGTTGGACCGGGCATAGAAATGCGGGCCACCATGGCCGTGGAAGAAGATGCATCGGGCCCCGTCCGGCGAGGGCACCGGGCACGGATTGCGTTCGATCAGCGACTGGGCGTGTGAGTCCACGTCGTTCCACTCGAGCCACAGTCGTCGATCGGCGCGGGGGCGGGAACTCGCATCTGTCGCATGGTTGCCGCGATGGCCGGCCGCCAGCCGGCACTGCAGCAACCATTCCGATGTATTCGCCAACCCGAGTGCACGACGTTCGTCCGCCGAACACACAACCGTTGACCAGCAGCCTTCGCTGTTCATCCGGCCCTCCCATCGGCGCGCCAATTCGCGCGCGCCACCCGGGTCAGTCTACGAAGGAAGGTCTGCCAGTTCTACCCCGCGGCGCCAACCGCGAGTCCCGACCCATGGACCGAAGCCGGCGACGGGCGGATCTCGCCGTCGACCCATCGGAAGCCACGCGGAGACGCATCCGCGGGATCGGTTCGCGAATAGTCGGTTCGCACATGGCATCCCCGTGTTTCGGTGCGCGCCGCGGCGGCGGCCACCACGGCCGCGGCAGCCACACCCAGCGCGGCGTCCTCCACGTCTGCGGCCGTGCGCATCACCCGCGCCGGCGCGGCGGACAGCAGGTGCGCCACCTGCGTGAGACCGTCGGCATCGCGGCGCAAACCCACGTGCGCCGACATCGCATCCTGCAGGACGCCCCGGTCGAGCATCGGCGCGGTCACGTCGTCGGCGGCGGCGTCGTCCGGCTCCGACACGACCTCGTCGCGTCGCGCGATCGCCACCGCGGCCGCCCGGCCACCCATCACCAGGCCCTCCAGCAGACTGTTGGACGCCAGCCGGTTGCCGCCGTGCAGACCCGTGCGGGCCACCTCACCGGCGGCCAGCAGCCCGGGCGCGCGGGTGCGACCGTCGACGTCGGTGACCACCCCGCCGCACTGGTAATGCGCGCCGGGAACCACCGGGATACGGCGCTCGGCCGGATCGAGTCCGGCGCGACGCAGCCCCGCGGTGACGGTCGGAAACCTCGTTTCGAAGTCGTCGATGGTGCTGGTGTCGAGGTAGACGCACGGGTGGCCAGTGCGTTCGATCGCGCTCTGCACGGCATTGGCCACCACGTCGCGGGGCGCGAGATCGCCGCGCGGGTGCACGCCGCCGGTCACCGACGCGCCGTCGACGTCGATCAGCCGGCCACCCTCGCCGCGGATCGCCTCGGTCACCAGGGTGCGCCGGCCGCGCGCGCCCGGTGTGTAGAGCATGGTCGGGTGGAACTGGATGAATTCCAGGTCGGCGACCTCGGCACCCGCGCGCAGCGCCAACGCCAGCCCGTCGGCGGTGGCGCCGGGCGGGTTGGTGGTGGCCGCGTACAGGTGTCCGCTGCCGCCGGTGGCCAGCAGGACGGTGGGGGCCAGAACAACCCCGGTCTCGTCCGGGGTGCTGCTGCGCCGGTCACGGTAGGCGACCCCGGTGACCCCTCCACCGGAGAGCAACAGCCGGGTGACGATGGTGTCGTCGAGGCACTGCAGCGCCAGTTCACCGGCCACCGAGGTCACCGCCACCCCGAGTGCACGCTGGATCTGTGCGCCGGTGGCATCTCCGCCGGAGTGGATGATGCGGCGCACCGAGTGTCCCCCCTCCCGGGTGCGCAGCAGGGCACCGGAGGCGTCGCGGTCGAAGCGGGCGCCCAGCCCGATCAGCCGCGTCACCGCCGGCCACCCGTCGGCCAGGATGGGCAGCGCGGCGCTCGGGTCGGTCAGCCCGGCGCCGGCGGCGACGGTGTCGTGCAGATGCAGGTCGACGGAATCCTCGGCGATGTCGGGAGCCACCACGGCCACCCCGCCCTGCGCGTAGAAGGTGGCGGTGGGTTGCTCGCCACGGTCGGGGTGCCATCGCGGGCCCTTGTTGCACACCACCACGCTCAGCCCGGCCTCGGCGGCGCACAGCGCAGCGGTCAGACCGGCGATCCCGGCGCCCACCACCACGAGGTCGGCCCTGCGTTCGGATCGGCTCATGTTCACACCTTCCGTTCCCGGTGGTTGTCGGGACAGCCACCCGGGTCAACCGCTCGGAGCCGTTTTCGATTCCCAGTCGAAAACCTGGTGTGACGAACTCTACGCCTGCCCGTCGCTGCGTGGTTCGTGGAGATCGGCGCGACGCAGCAACTGGGCGTTGAGCGCCACGATGACCGTCGACGCCGACATCAGGATCGCGCCCACCGCCATCGGCAGCACGAATCCGATCGGGGCCAGCACCCCGGCGGCCAGCGGCACCGCGATGAGGTTGTATCCCGCCGCCCACCACAGGTTCTGCTGCATCTTTCGGTACGTCGCCTCCGACAACCGCATCGCGGACACGACGGTGCGCGGGTCGTTGCCGGCGAGGACGAGACCGGCCGATCCGATCGCGACGTCGGTGCCCGCGCCGATCGCGATCCCCACGTCGGCGCGCGCCAGCGCCGGGGCGTCGTTGACGCCGTCGCCCACCATCACCACCGTGTGACCGTCGCGCTGCTCGGTGGCCACGATGCGTTCCTTGTCCTCGGGGCGCACACCCGCGTAGACGCGGTCGATGCCGACCTGCGCGGCGACCGAACGCGCCACCGGTTCGGCGTCACCGGTCACCATCACCGCCTCCACGCCGCGTCGATGCAGGGCCGCGATCGTCTCCGCCGATTCCGGGCGGATCTCGTCGGCGAGGGCGATGACAGCCACCGGCTCGCCGTCGACGACGACGTGCAGCACGGTGTTGCCGGCCTCGGCGAGCTCAGCGGCCTGCGGAAGGGCGTCGATCGACAGATCGTCCAGCAGATGCGGACCACCGACCTCCACCCGCTTGCCCCCGACCTCGGCACGGACGCCGACGGCGGCGGTCGACGTGAAGTCGCCGGCCGCGGGGATCTCGACTTCCGCTCGGTGGGCGGCGTCGACGATCGCGGCGGCGAGGGGATGTTCGCTGTCGCGTTCGGCGGCCGCGGCGAGTGCGAGTACGTCGTCGCGCGTCCAGCCGTCGACGGTCACCACGTCGTTCACGGCGGGGCTGCCGGTGGTGAGGGTTCCGGTCTTGTCGAAGAGCACCACGTCGGCGCGACGCAGGGTCTCCAGCGACACCCGGTCGGTCACCAGCACACCCATCTTCGCGGCGCGCTCGGTGGCGATCGCCACCACCAGCGGAATCGCCAGTCCCAGCGCGTGCGGGCACGCGATGACCAGCACCGTGATGGTCCGGACGACCGCGGAATCCGGTTGCCCCAGCGCAACCCACACGATCGCGGTGATCACCGCGGCGCCGAGTGCGTACCAGAACAGCAGTGCCGCGGCGCGGTCGGCGAGGCGCTGGGCCCGCGACGACGAGTTCTGCGCCTGCGCCACGAGTCGCTGGATACCGGCCAGTGTGGTGTCGTCGCCGACGGCGGTGACCTTGACACGGATCGCGGTGTCGGCGGCGACGGTGCCCGCCACCACGTGATCGCCCACACCGCGTGACACCAGGGTGGATTCGCCGGTGATCATCGATTCGTCGAGTTCCGCGGTGCCCTCGACGATGTCACCGTCGGCGGGGACGCGACCACCCGGACGCACGATCACGACGTCGCCGGGATGCAGGTCGGCCGGTGCCACCGACACCACCTGTTCGACGCCGTGGGCGTCGGTGTCGATGCGTTCGGCCTCGTCGGGCATCAGCCCGGCCAGCGATTCCAGCGCCGAGGTGCTCTGCGCGACCGACCGCATCTCGACCCAGTGCCCGAGCAGCATGATCACCACCAGCAGCGCCAGCTCCCACCAGAAGTCGAGTTCATGGTCGAGCAGGTGCAGCGACGAGCCCCACGACGAGACGAACGCGACGGTGATGGCCAGCGCGATGAGGGTCATCATTCCCGGTGTGCGCGAACGTAGTTCGCTGACCGCACCGGTGAGGAACGGTTTGCCGCCCCAGAGGTACATCACCGTGCCACCCACCGGCGACACCCATTTGATCCACTCCGCGTCGGGCAGGTGGTAGCCGAGCAGCGACGCGAACATCGGGCTGGCCGCCACCACCGGGATCGCGATCACCGTCATGATCCAGAAGAGGCGGCGGAACTGGGCCACGTGATGCGCGTGCCCGCCCATCGCCATGTGATCCATCCCGGCATGACCCGAGCCTTCATGGTCCTTGCCTGTTGAATGGCCCATGTCGGGGTGAGTCATCACCTTGTTGTGGTCCATGGTTCCCGTTCTATACCCCATAGGGGTATACGTCAAACACCCAGTCGGTCGGTGACTTATTCGTTGATGTCATGTGTGCATATGCGCACATGACACGTACACTCGTCGATGTGAGTCCGTTCGCCGACGTCGTGTTCCGGCGGCTCTACGCCGCGCAGGTCGCGTCGCTGCTCGGCACCGGCGTGATGACCGTCGCGTTGGGGCTGCTCGCCTACCACCTGGCCGGCGCCGACGCGGGCCGGGTGCTGGGCACGGCGCTGGCGGTCAAGATGATCGCCTACGTCGTCATGTCGCCGGTGATGCGGGCGTTGGTCGGCGCGCTACCCGCCGTCCGGGTGCTCGTCAGCGCCGACGTGGTGCGGTTGACGATGGCCGCCTGCCTGCCGTGGGTCACCCACGTGTGGCAGGTGTATCTGCTGGTGTTCGCGCTGCAGACCGCGTCGGCGACCTTCACGCCCGCGTTCACCTCGACGATCGCGCGGGTGGTGCCCGACGCGGACACCTACACCGCGGCGGTCTCGGCCTCGCGCGTGGCCTACGACCTCGAATCGGTGGGCAGCCCCGTGATCGCGGCCGCGCTGCTGACCGTGATGCCCTATTCCGCGTTGTTCGGTTACACCGCAATGGGATTCGCGGCCTCGGCGGTGCTCGTCGCCGGCTCCGGGCTGGCGCGTCACGATCGCTGCCGACCATCCGCGAGCGACGACGCGACGTCGTTCGGCCGCCGCATGACGGCCGGACTGCGGATGATGGTGTCTCGCCCGGCACTGCGCATCGCGCTGTGGACCAACATCACGGTCGCGGCGGCCACCGCGGTGGTGCTGGTGGACACGGTGGTCTACGTACGCTCCGGGATCGGGCTCGGCGACACCGCGGTCGCGGCCGGGCTCGGCGTGTTCGGTGCGGGTTCGATCTGCGCGGCGCTGCTCGCGCCGCGGCTGATCCGGCGTCGCGGTGTGCGTGCCGCGCTGTGGGCCGGTGCCGCGCTGTGCATCGTCGGACTGTTGGTCACCGCGACGTGGCTGGGCCTCGGCGCGTCGATGGCCGCGCTGGCCGCGACGTGGTTCGTGCTCGGCGCGGGCACGTCTCTGGCGTCCACCGGCACCAACCGGCTGATCCGCGACCACACCGGTGCCGCCACGCGCGACGACGTGTTCACCGCCCAGTTCGCCGCCTCACACGCCGCCTACCTGGTGGCCTATCCGCTGGCCGGGGTGGCACCGGCGGGCACGGCCGGAACGGTTCTGGTGCTCGGCGCAATGGCCGTGGTCGGCGCGGTCGGTGCCGTCATCACGGCCCGGCGCGTCCCGGCACGCCGAGCGAACACCGACGAGCTTGCGCACCGCTCCCCTACCATGAGGCACACCGCCACGACCTGACGTGCTCCGGACCCGGCGGCAACGGGCACCCTGGAACGGGTACCACCGGAACACACCACGCAGCCGAACGCAGGAGACATGGTCGACAAGACGGCACCCGCGTCGAAATCCCGCGACGATCGCCACGAGGCCAGCCTGCATCACCCCGTACGGCCCGATCCCGAACTGCTCGGCGCTGCGACGTCGCTGTTCGCGATGCTCTCCGACCCGACGCGACTACACATCCTGTGGCAGCTCAGCGACGGCGAATCGGACGTCGGCGCGCTGACCGAGGCGGTCGGCGCGTCGAGGACCGCGGTCAGCCAGCACCTCGCGAAACTGCGGTTCACCGGCCTCGTGGACACCCGCCGCGAGGGCCGTCGCATCATCTACCGCATCCGCGACGGCCACGTCAGCCGACTGATCGCCGAAGCCCTCAACCACGCCGACCACCGGGTGACCGGCGAACCCACCCACGAATGAGTTTCCGCATGCCTCCCGATCATCACAGCCACGACGACACCGGCCGGAGATCCCGTCTGCAGCAGGCCTCACCATTGACCGAGGCGCTGCGTTTCGGCACCACCACCGTGCACGCCGCCGCCGGGGTGGGCAGATTCCTGATCCACACCGCGACCGATGCCCTGCAGTTGCGGCCACCGAGCCCGCAACGCGCTGCGCAGGAGATCCGCGCCACCTTCGAACACCTCGGCCCGACCTACGTCAAACTCGGGCAGCTGATCGCCTCGAGTCCCGGGGTGTTCACCGAGACGCTCGCCACCGAATTCGAATCGCTGCTCGACCGGGTGCCGCCCGCCGATCCCGATCAGATCCGCGACGTGTTCGTCGACGACATCGGTCGGGCGCCCGAGGAGGTGTTCGCCACCTTCGATCCCGTGCCCATCGCGTCGGCGTCCATCGCGCAGGTACACACTGCCACCCTGCCCGACGGCGAGGAGGTGGTGGTGAAGATCCAGCGGCCGGGTATCGCCGGGCGGTTGGCCCCCGACGTGGCGATCCTGGAACGACTGGCCGGGATCGCGGAGATCTCCGAATACGGGAGGATGCTCAGCGCGCGACACGTGGTGGAGGATTTCGCCGACGGACTCGACGCCGAACTCGATTTCCGCAACGAGGCCGCCGCGATGTCGGAGTGGTACGAGTGCCTTCGAGAAGGACCGTTCGGCAATCGGGTCCGTGTCCCCGAGGTGTATCCCGAGCTGACCACTGCACGCGTGATGACCATGGAACGCATCCGTGCCATCCGGATCGACGACGTCGAGGCGGTGCGCGCGGCCGGTCACGACGGTGTGGCGTTGTGCCGCAATCTCTTGCTGTCCCTGCTGGAATCGGCCTTCCACGGCGGACTGTTCCACGGGGATCTGCATGCCGGAAACGTCCTGGTCGACGACGAGGGCACGCTGGTGCTGCTCGACTTCGGAATCGTCGGCCGGTTCACCCCCCGAACCAGGAGAATCCTGCGGCAACTGGTGGTCGATCTCATCGTGCGCGGCGACTATGAGTCGGCGGGCCGGGCCATTTTCCTGCTCGGCGCGGTCCGCAAACCCGGGTCGACGCAGCAGGGCGGCGCCGACATCGAGAAGGTGGCCGCCCCACTGTCGGGAACCGACCTCGGCGCGATGAGCTACACCGACCTCGGCAGGCAACTGGCCGCGGTGGCCCGCGCGCACGACGCCCGACTGCCCCGCGAGCTGGTGCTCGTCGGCAAACAACTGCTCTACGTCGAGAAGTACATGAAACTGCTGGCGCCGCGATGGAAGGCGATGTCGGATTCGGAGATCTACGGCTACATGGCGGGAATCATGAAAGAGGCCGAGCGTGATCGCCGGACCGATCGCACGTACCTGGGATAACCGGCGTGATGCACCCACTAGGGTGGGAGTGTTGAGCTCACTGCACAGGAGTCGAGAATGAGACGAGTCTGGCCGGCACTGCTGGCTTTCTTGGGGGTTGCCTGTATCACCGCGGCCATCGCGGTACCGGCCTTCCTCGTGCCACAGTTGCGGGTGGTTCCGCTCGACCTGGACATCACGTCGGACTCGTCGTCGGCCCCGCCGGAGGGGTCGTCGGGTGAGCGGTTTCCCGCGGTGATCTTCGATCGCTGCTCGGTGTCGCAGGCAAAGGCGCGGACTCTCGACGCGAATCTGTCCCAGCAGCGTCGAACCCTGATCGTGGACCCCTCCGACAGCCGCCAGGCGACGGTGCAGTCCGGCCAGATGGTGCGCGTGGACCGCACGCGCGCGGCCGACGGCAAGGAGACGGTTCCGACACTCGGGCCGGTCACCGGTGAACTCCCGTGTGACGACGCGATGCTGAGCGCCGACATCGACCACGTATCGGTCAACCGGAAGACCGCCGTGCCCAACGGGACGGTGAGCTTCATCCAGGTGCAGCCCGCGCCGAAGGGCGTCAGTGTCAAGGACGTGTCGGTCCAGCTGCCCGATCGGAAGGGCTTTCAGTACAAGTTCGGCTTCAACGTGAAGAAGCGGCCGTACCTGTACTACGACATCTACACCCGCCAGAACCTGCCCGCGAACTACGTCGGCGAGAAGACGATCGACGGGGTCAAGACCTACGCGTTTGTCAACGAGGTGCCCGAGACCGACCTGTCCGGTCTCCCCGACCCACAGGGCGACGCCGCGCTGGGCACCATGCTCACCATGCCTGCCAAGTGGTGGGGTATTTCGGGTCCCGGTGTGAAGCCGAACGACCAGATCACCATGCACCAGTACGCGAAGCTGACGCGGCGGCTGTGGGTGGAGCCGCAAACCGGAACGATCGTGGACGCCAGTGAGGTCCAGGACTGGGTCTTCAAATCGCCCGACCAGAGCTCCGAGGTCCCGCAGGCCGTGCGCGACTTCAGGATGTCGGTGCTGAAGGCGGACATGCAGTGGTCCGACCGGTCGGTGGCCTATCAGGCGAACAAGAGCAAGGGCTACATCAAGCAGTTGCGTCTCGGCGGATTCTGGTTGCCGCTGATTCTGGGCATCGTCGGCGCGGTGCTGCTGGTCGCCTGGGGGCTGCTGATGTGGCGCGGGCGTGGCACGAAGGCCGACGACGGAACGGTGCCGCCCGACGGTGACGACACCGACACCCGGGTGATCGACACCGATCAGACCGCCGAACCCACCACCGTCCTTCCCCGTCATGCGGGCGCGGCGGGGGCCGGTGCTGCGGCAGCGGCCGGAACCGCGGGTGCGACAGAGGTCATCGACCGCGACGAGGACGAGCGGCCGAGCGACGAACACCGGGACGGTGACCAGCAGGACGGTGAGCAGCAGGATGGCGACCAGCAGGATGAGGGCTACCTGTGGGACCGGGACACCCAGCAGATCCCGCGGGTGACCGGACCGGCAGCGTACGACCAGAGTTCGCCGGCGTCGGACGAATTCGCACCGGTCGAACCCTCCCAGGAACCGTCCCTCCGCGACCGGCGTCCGCGCGACAGCTGACCCGCCGCTCCCTGCCGGTCGAGCGTGCCCAGATCCCGGTCGAGCGTGCCCAGATCCCGGTCGAGCGTGCCCAGATCCCGGTCGAGCGTGCCCAGTTTGGCGTCGAGCGTGCCCAGATTCGGGTTGAGCGTGCCCGGTGAGGTGGTTTCGACAAGCTCAACCAGCGGGCGGGGCACGCTCAACCAGCGGGCCGGGCACGCTCGAGCAGCGGGGGCCACTTGCTGATCGAGCTTGTCGAGATCACTTTCGCCAGCGGGTGGTTTCGACACGCTCAACCAGCGGGGGCGCGCTCGAGCAGCGGGCTGGGCACGCTCGAGTAGCGGGGCCACTTGCTGATCGAGCTTGTCGAGATCACTTTCTCCAGCGGGGTGGTTTCGACAAGCTCAACCAGCAGGGGCGCTCAACCAGCGGGTGGTTTCGACAAGCTCAACCAGCAGGGGCGCTCAACCAGCGGGGGCGGTCGAGCAGCGCGGGGCACGACAAACGCGAGGGCCGGTGATCGATCCGATCACCGGCCCTCGCGTTATCGACTGCGCTCAGCAGTCCCCGTTGCCTCTCAGAAGAAGGCGGGGCGGAACGTGGTGTTCCACGACTGCTTGAAGTCGTTCTGCCAGTAGTCCCACCAGTGCACACCGTCGCCGGTGATGTGGGTGGTGAGCTTGACGCCCGGCACGACGGCGACGCGCGGGATGTAGAGCTGGCTGCTCACCGACGCTGCGACCTCCAGCGGCACCATCTGCGAGAACTTCACCGGGTCGAAGTTGGCGCTGCTCGGGTTGACCGAACTGTCGTACCGGCTGCCGAGTCCACTACCGGCAGAGACGTAGACCCAGTGGTTGGCGAGGTTGTTGGCACTCAGGAACGGATCGTTCTGGAACCACTGACCTCCCGGGTAGAAGCCCCACATGTTGTTGGGATCGCCGCCCATGACCCCCACCGAGGCTTGGATGCCCTGGGTGAATCCCGGGGCGGTGACGGTCGGGTAGCCGCTGTAGGAGGCGACGGCCCGATAGAAGCCGGGGTGCCGCGAGGCCAGGTTCAGCGCCGACGTCCCCGACATCGACAGGCCGGCGATTCCGTTGCGGACATTGTCAGAGTTGTGGCGGGCCTTCATGTAGGCCGGGAGCTCACGGGTCAGGAAGGTCTCCCATTTGACGACGCCGAGCTTCGGGTCGGAACGCTCCCAGTCGCTGTAGAAGCTGCCGCCACCACCGAACGGGATGACGAGGTTGGTGCCCTTGCCGAGCATGAAGCTGTCGGCGCCGGTGTTGTTCTGCAGCCAACCGCTGGTGTTGTTCGGCGCCCGGAGTCCGTCGAGCAGATACAGGGTGGGCTTGGGACCGCTGCCCCCGCCGTCGACAATCCGCACCGCGATACTGCGGTGCATCGCGGCCGAGTAGACCATCTCGGTCTGCCCGGCGGCATGGGCTTCGGGAGCGACGGCCATGGTCACACCGGCGATGGCGGCGACGGCGGCCACTCCGGCAACGAGGCGCTTTCGCGCACGGGTCAACATGTGTGATGAATCCTTACGATCTCGACCCGAGCGGGCCGTGTCCATACGGGCAACGACGGTGGGGAGCGTGGACATCTGCCGGAGTGCTCCCCGACGCACGCGAGTGTAACGGGTCGATAACACACCGGCAAAAGCAGACGAGGACGCCGAGATCGTGCACAGGCATGCCCAAGATGCTTCCCTACACGCCTCACCTGGGTCGATACCGGTACTGCGTCACTTGTGTCACAGGACCACCCCAGCCGGTTCTCATGAAAACCACATCCCGGCCCCGACCCCTTTTCGGCCCGGGTGCGGCGCGCTAGGGTCGGATTCCAGAGCAACAGGGGGTCGCACGTGACGACAACATCGCAGGCCGACGCCATCGTCGTGGGTTCGGGACTGGCCGGACTGGTGGCCACCTACGAATTGACCAGAGCGGGACGCACAGTGGTCGTCGTCGACCAGGAGAATCGCAACAACCTCGGTGGTCAGGCGTTCTGGTCGCTGGGTGGGCTCTTCCTGGTGGACACCCCCGAGCAGCGTCGTCTGGGCATCCACGACTCCGCCGAACTCGCCCTGCAGGACTGGATGGGGTCGGCCGGTTTCGACCGCGAGGACGAGGATTACTGGCCCCGACAATGGGCCCGCGCGTACGTCGACTTCGCCGCGTCGGAGAAACGGCAGTACCTCAATGACCTCGGGCTGCGGGTCACCCCGGTGGTGGGCTGGGCCGAACGCGGCGGCGGTTTCGCCGACGGCCACGGCAATTCGGTGCCGCGCTTCCACATCACCTGGGGCACCGGGCCCGAGGTGGTCCGCGTGTTCGCCGACCCCGTACTCGAGGCCGAGAAGCGCGGTCTGGTCGAGTTCCGCTTCCGTCACCGGGTCGACGAACTCATTGTCGAGGACGGCGCGGCGGTGGGTGTGCGCGGCGCCGTGCTCGCGCCCACCGACCTCGACCGTGGCCGTGCGTCGAGCCGCGACGTGGTCGGCGACTTCGACCTCCGCGCGGGCGCGGTGATCGTGACCACCGGCGGCATCGGCCACAATCACGAACTGATCCGCAAGAACTGGCCGGTCG
This sequence comes from Gordonia sp. NPDC003425, assembly GCF_053588635.1. Taxonomy (NCBI): domain Bacteria; kingdom Bacillati; phylum Actinomycetota; class Actinomycetes; order Mycobacteriales; family Gordoniaceae; genus Gordonia; species Gordonia sp. NPDC003425. The sequence continues at coordinate 16,890 of NZ_JBSFQI010000011.1, forward strand.
ACCGCCTCGGCGAAGCACCCCGGCACATGATCTCGGGGGTCCCCGCCTACGTCGACGGGCGGATGCTCGGCATCGCCGAGACGGCAGGGGCCAGCCTGGTCAACCGGGACCGGATGTGGAACTACACCGAGGGCATCCACAACTGGGATCCCATCTGGCCCGACCACGCGATCCGCATCATCCCCGGACCGTCATCGTTGTGGCTCGACGCCAACGGCAACCGCCTCGCGCCGCCCAACTTCCCCGGCTTCGACACCAACTCGACGATGCGGGAGATCCTCAAGACCGGCCACGACTACTCGTGGTTCATCCTCACCGAGTCGATCATCGAGAAGGAATTCGCCCTGTCGGGGTCCGAGCAGAACCCCGACCTCACCGGCAAGGACCTCAGGTTCGCCGCCAAGAGCCGCCTGGCCAAGGGGGCGCCGGGGCCGGTCCAGGCCTTCAAGGATCACGGGTCGGATTTCGTGGTCGCCGACAATCTCGCCGACCTCGTCGCGGGCATGAACGAGATCACCCGTGGCCCCAAACTCGACCTCCAGCACGTCGAACGGGTCATCTCGGCCCGCGACGCCGAGGTGGACAACAAGTACTCCAAGGACGCGCAGCTCGCGGCGATCACCAACGCGCGGCAGTATCTCGGCGACAAGCTGGTCCGCGTCGCCAAACCGCACAAGCTGCTCGATCCCAAGCACGGTCCGCTGATCGGGGTGCGCCTGAACATCTTGACGCGCAAGACCCTCGGCGGGCTCGAGACCAACCTCGACTCGGCGGTGATGCGACCGGACGGCTCGGTGTTCGACGGCCTGTTCGCCGCCGGGGAGGTCGCCGGTTTCGGCGGTGGCGGGGTGCACGGGTACAACGCGCTCGAAGGCACCTTCCTCGGCGGCTGCATCTTCTCGGGCCGGGCCGCCGGACGGGCCGTCGCCCGGGGGTGACGATCCCGCCCGTGACATGCGACATCCGACCCATGCCGCCGACAACCCGGTTCGACTAGTGTGGTCCGGGTGCCGGTACCGCAGACGATCCTGACACGGAAGACCAAACACGCCCTGTTCCTCGTCCTGCTGATCAACGAGGGTGGTGAGGAGAAGGTCCGCGACATGTTCGCCGACCTCGGGTCGCGGACCAACTCGGTGTCCTCGCGCGCACCGGAACAGGCGCTGGCCGGCATCGTCTCCATCGGTTCGGATGCCTGGGACCGACTGTTCAGCGGCCCGCGCCCCAAAGCCCTGCGCCCCTTCGTCGAGTACGCCGGTGACGTGCACGTGGCACCCGCCACGCCCGCCGACCTGCTGTTGCACCTCAAGGCCGACGCGATGGACCTCTGCTACGAACTCGGCCGGCTGCTGATGACCGAACTCGGCGACGCGGTCACCGTGGTCGACGAGGTGCACGGTTTCCGCTATTTCGACCTGCGCGACCTGATCGGTTTCGTCGACGGCACCGAGAACCCGGTCGGGCAGGCCGCCATCGACGCGATCACCGTCGGCGACGAAGACCCCGCCTTCGCCGGCGGCAGCTACGTCGCCATCCAGCGCTACGTCACCGACTTCGGCTCGTGGAACTCGATCTCCGTGGAAGATCAGGAGGCCGCGATCGGCCGCACCAAACTCGACAACATCGAGATGTCCGACGACGTGAAACCGACGAACTCGCACATCGCCCTCAACGTGGTCGAGGACGCGAACGGCGAGCAGATCGACATCGTGCGCGACAACATGCCCTACGGCGACGTGTCCGGCGCCGGAGAGGCGGGCACCTTCTACATCGCCTACTCCGCCGCCCCGGACGTGACCGAGGAGATGCTGCGCAAGATGTTCATCGGCGACCCGCCCGGCAACTACGACCGCCTCCTCGATTTCACCACCGCGGTGAGCGGCTCCCAGTTCTTCGCCCCCACCGTCGACTTCTTCGACGACCTGCCCGACCCACCCGCGGCCGACGCCGCCCCCGACGAGGACGACTCCCCGACGCCCGCACCCACCGTCGCCGCACCCACGCAGCCGGCCCGACCCGGCGACGGTTCGCTGGGTATCGGCTCGCTGCGTTGACACCCACCCGACCCATCCCCGCCGAATCAGGAGCCCGATCATGAACAACCTGCATCGCGAACTCGCCCCCATCTCCGCATCAGCGTGGGACGCCATCGAGGAGGAGGCGACCCGCTCCTTCAAGCGCAACATCGCCGGTCGACGCCTCGTCGACGTCAAGGGCCCCCTCGGGCTCGAGACGTCGTCGGTGACCCGCGGGCATCGCGCCAAGATCGACTCCCCGGCAGACGGCATCATCGCCTTCCAGCGCACGGTGGCACCGCTGGTCGAGCTGAAGGTGCCCTTCACGGTCACCCGCGACGCCATCGACGACGTCGACCGCGGAGCCGAGGACTCCGACTGGGATCCCGTGGTGGAGGGCGCCCGACAGCTCGCACTCGCCGAGGACCGCGCCATCTTCGAGGGCTACACCGCTGCCGGTATCAGCGGTATCCGCTCGGAGATCACCGCCTCCCCGATCACGCTGCCCGAGGACGTGCGTGACTACCCCGAAGCGTTCAGCCTGGCGCTGTCGACGCTGAAACTCGCCTCCATCGACGGGCCGTATTCGATCGCGCTGTCGGCCGACGTCTACAACCTGGTCAACGAGACCTCCAACCACGGCTACCCGATCCGGCAGCACATCCAGCGGCTCATCGACGGCGAAATCGTCTGGGCCCCAGCAATTTCGGGCGCGTTTGTGTTGTCCACCCGTGGCGGCGACTTCGAACTCACCATCGGCCAGGACGTCTCGATCGGCTACGACTCGCACGACGCCGACGTGGTGAACCTGTACTTCCAGGAGTCGTTCACCTACCTCACCTACACCGGTGAGGCCGCCGTCGCCCTCACCGCCGGCTGAGCGGGTCACGCCGATATGAGCAGTAAACACTCGGTGGTCATGCCGGTGGCTCCCGAGCGGGTGCTCGAGCACATCCCGCCGGGCACCAACATCATCGCCCCGCTCTACGCCGCCGAGCCGTCGTCACTACTCGACGCCGTCGAGGCCGGTAACGAGCAACTCACCGGGGTGCACGTGCACCGGATGAGCGCGATCGAGGAACGCGCCTACATCCGCGGGGAGTTCGGCGACCGGCTACGTCACGTCGACTACTTCCTGTCCCCGGCCACCCGCAAGGCCTTCTGGAACGGCACCTGCGACCTGGTGCCGAGCCACTTCTCGGAGACCCCCGATCTGCTGCGTGCGCTGCGGGGACCCAAACTCGTCATCACCGGCGCCAGCATGCCCGACGAGCACGGCTACTTCTCGCTGGGCACCAACGCCGAATACTGCGCCGCACTGATCGGGGAGATGCCGTTCTTCCTCGAGGCCAACCATCAGATGCCGCACACCTACGGCGAGAACCACATCCACATCAGCCAGATCGTCGGATGGACCGAGGTGGACCGTCCGCTCTTCGAAACACAGTCCGCGAGCGACGATCCCCGCGATCACCGCATCGCCGAGTACATCGTCGACCGCATCCCCGACGGCGCCTGCATGCAGTTCGGCATCGGCAACGTGCCCGACAAGATCGCCGAACTGCTCTCGGGCCATCGCGACCTCGGCATCCACACCGAGGTGATCACCGACGGGGTGATGCGGCTGGTGCAGTCCGGCGCGGTCACCGGCGCCCGCAAGAAACACCACCGCGCCAAGCACGTCGCCACCTTCTGCCTCGGCTCCCGCGAACTCTACGACTGGATCGACCGCAACCCGGGCGTCTCATTGCTGCCCGTCGACCAGACCAACGACCCGCGCCTCATCGGCGACGAACGTCATGTGGTGTCCATCAACGCCACCACCGAGGTGGATCTGATGGGGCAGGCGGCCAGCGAGACCATCGGCGGACGATACTGGTCGGGGTCGGGCGGGCAGGTCGATTTCGCCCGCGGCGCACAGTATTCCGAAGGCGGCCAAGGGTTTCTGGTGACGCGGGCCACCACCTCGAAGGGCAAGAGCCGGATCAGCGCGCAGCTGAGCCCGGGCAGCGTGGTGACCACCCACAAGAACACCATCGACAACGTGGTCACCGAGTACGGGGTGGCCAGCCTGCGTGGCCGGTCGCTGCGTGAACGTGCCGCCGCCCTCATCTCCATCGCGGCCCCCGAGCACCGCGACGACCTCACCCGCGCGGCACGCGAATCCGGTCTGCTCTGACCGCGCGCACTACGGTGCCGGGTTAACCGATCGCCCCTGTCGGCGCAGCTTGATAGCGTCGGACGGGTGACGAGTTCATGCTGACGCGCCTGATCCGGACATACCTCTCGAGGTACCCGGGCCACATGACCGCCGTCGTGGTTCTGCAGGTGATCGCGACGGCAGCGATGCTGTATCTGCCGACGCTCAACGCCGACATCATCGACAACGGCGTCGCCCGCGGCGACACCGACTACATCCTGCGGATCGGCGCCGTGATGCTCGGTGTGACCATCGCGCAGGTGATCTGCACGATCATCGCCCAATACTTCGGGGCCCGCGCCGCACTGGCCACCGGACGCGACATCCGCCACGACCTGCTCCATCGCGTCAACACGTACTCGGCCCGCGAGATGGGAACATTCGGCGCGCCGAGCCTGATCACCCGCACCACCAACGACGTGCAGCAGGTGCAGCTACTGATCGTGATGAGTACCGCCATCCTCGTGATGGCCCCCATCATGTGCATCGGCGGCATCGTGATGGGCGTCCACGTCGGCGGCCGCTTGGCGTGGGTGCTGGTGGTGGCGGTGCCGGTGCTGGCAGTCACGATGACGATGCTGATCCGACGGATGATCCCCGGTTTCCGGGCGATGCAGGAACGCATCGACTCGGTCAACCGGGTGCTGCGCGAACAGATCACCGGCATCCGCGTGGTGCGCGCGTTCGTCCGCGAACGCTTCGAGATCCGGCGTTTCTCCGTCGCCAACGATTCGCTGGCCGACGCGACGCTGCGGGTGGGCCGGCTGCAGGCGCTGATGTTCCCGGCGGTCATGCTGATCACCAACGTCACCATCGTGGCGATCATCTGGTTCGGCGGCTATCAGGTCTCGGCGGGCAACGTCGAGATCGGCGCGCTGTCGGCGATGATCACCTACGTCATGCAGATCATGATGTCGGTGATGATGGCCTCGTTCCTGGCGATGATGGCCCCGCGCGCGTCGGTGTGCGCCGAACGCATCTGCGAGGTCCTCGACACCGAGACGTCGGTGCGTGCCCCCGCCGCGCCGGTGCCCTTCGCCGCCGACCCGTCGACGGTCGAGTTCGTCGACGCCGAGTTCCGCTACCCGGGCGCCGACGATCCGGTGCTGTGCCACATCAACTTTCGCGTGGCCCCCGGAACCACCACGGCGATCGTCGGATCCACCGGATCGGGAAAGACCACCCTGATCGGACTGGTCCCCCGCCTGATCGACGTCACCGCGGGCGCCGTCCTCGTCGGTGGCACCGACGTCCGCGAACTCGACCCCGACGCGCTGCGCGCCCGGATCGGCCTGGTGCCGCAGCGCCCGTACCTGTTCTCCGGCACCGTCGCCGGCAATCTGCGCCAGGGTAAGGCCGACGCCACCGACGACGAGATCTGGGAGGCGCTGCGCATCGCACAGGCCGCCGACTTCGTCGCCGCCATGCCCGACGGACTCGACACCCCGGTCGCCCAGGGCGGCACCACCGTGTCGGGCGGTCAGCGGCAGCGACTCGCGATCGCGAGAGCACTGATCCGCAAGCCATCGGTGTACGTGTTCGACGACGCATTCTCCGCGCTCGACGTCACCACCGACGCGCGGCTGCGCGCCGCGCTGCGCCCGGCCACCGCCGACGCCGCGGTCATCATCGTCGCCCAGCGCATCTCCACCATCGTCGACGCCGATCAGATCGTCGTCCTCAACCGCGGGCAGATCGCCGGCATCGGCCGCCACGAGGAACTCCTCGCCACCAGCGAGACGTATCGGGAGATCGCCGAATCGCAGTTGTCGATCGGGGAACCGGCATGACGCGCGGCGGTCCGGCCGGTCCGGGACCGGGCCGTGGGCCGATGGCGGCAGGCCCGGTGGTGCAGAAGGCCCGCTCGTTCGGCCCCTCGATCAAGCGACTGATCCGGCTGCTGTTCTCCTACCGCGTGTTCATGACGGTCGTCATCACGACGATCGTCGGTTCGGTCATCCTCACCGCGATCGCACCGCGCGTCCTCGGCGACGCCACCAACCTGATCTTCGACGGCGTCGTCGGAAAGATGCTGCCGGCCGGCATCACCAAGGCGCAGGCCGTCGCCGGGCTGCGCGAACGCGGCCAGGACACGTTCGCCGACATGGTGGGTTCGATGAATCTGACACCCGGGGTGGGTGTCGATTTCGCGGCGGTCGGACGGGTACTGACCATCGTTCTGGTGCTCTACGCCGGTTCTGCGGTGCTGTCATGGCTCGGTGCGTACCTGCTGAACAAGGTGGTGGTCGGCACCATCCGCGGCCTGCGCGCCGACGTCGAGGACAAGATCCACCGGCTGCCGCTGCGCTACTACGACACCACCGCACGCGGAGACCTGCTCAGCCGCGTCACCAACGACCTCGACAACCTGTCACAAAGCCTGCAGCAGACCATCTCGCAGTTCCTCAACTCGCTGCTGATGGTGATCGCGATCCTGGTGATGATGATCTGGATCTCGCCGCTGCTCGCGCTCATCGCGGTGATCACCATCCCGCTGGCCGCCGGTGCCACCGCACTCATCGCGAAACGATCCAAGCCGCACTTCATGTCGCAGTGGTCGTCGACCGGCAAGCTCAACGCACAGGTCGAGGAGGCGTTCACCGGCCACGAACTCGTCACCGCCTTCGGTCGCCAGCGCGCGGTGGAGGACGAGTTCGACGAACGCAACGAGAAGCTGTACCAGTCGAGTTGGCGGGCGCAGTTCATCTCCGGGATCGTGATGCCGACCATCATGTTCCTGGGCAACCTGAACTATGTGGCCGTGGCCGTCGTCGGCGGGCTGCGGGTGGCGTCGGGTGCGCTCAGTCTCGGCGAGGTGCAGGCGTTCATCCAGTACTCCCGACAGTTCACCCAGCCGCTCACCCAGATCGGTTCGATGGTCAATCTGCTGCAGAGCGGGGTGGCGTCGGCGGAGCGCATCTTCGACATCCTCGACGCGCCGGAACAGACCCCCGACCCCGTCCATCCAGAGACACCCGCACACGACAGCGGGTTCATCGAGTTCGACGACGTCTCGTTCCGTTACGTCGAGGACAAGCCGCTCATCGAGGACTTGTCGCTGATCGCCCGCCCCGGACACATGGTGGCCATCGTCGGTCCGACGGGTGCGGGCAAGACCACCCTGGTGAACCTCATCATGCGGTTCTACGACGTCGATTCCGGACGGATCATGGTCGACGGCGTGGAGTCGCGCCGGATGACGCGCGACGACCTGCGCGAACGCACCGGCATGGTGCTGCAGGATTCGTGGCTGTTCGGCGGCACGATCTACGAGAACATCGCCTACGGCGACCCCACCGCATCGCGCGAGGAGGTGATGGAGGCAGCACGACTGAGTCACGTCGACCACTTCGCCCGCACCCTCACCGACGGCTACGACACGCTGCTCGACGAGGAGGGCGGCGGCGTGAGTGCCGGTGAGCGGCAGCTCATCACCATCGCGCGTGCCTTCCTCGCCCGGCCCACCATCCTGATCCTCGACGAGGCCACGAGTTCGGTGGACACCCGCACCGAACTGCTGATCCAGAAGGCGATGTCGAATCTGCGTGCCGACCGCACGAGTTTCGTCATCGCCCACCGGCTCTCGACCATCCGCGACGCCGACACCATCGTGGTGATGGAGGACGGGCACATCGTCGAGCAGGGCACGCACGACGAGCTGCTCGCCGCCGAGGGTGCCTACTGCCGTCTCTACCGCAGCCAGTTCGCCGGGCCGGTGGACGCCGAGGTGAGCTGACCGGCGAACCACCGGACACGACAAACGCTGTGGCCGTCGAAGAACGCGCAGCTTGCACGCCCAGCGTTCTTCGACAAACCGAGCGTTTATCCGTCGGATGTATTCACCCTGCCGCCATGAGGTCGAACCGGTCCAACCATTCCCGAAGCATGGCCGCCACGCGCCCGGCTTCGAGGTCTTTCCAGGTGAACCGCACGACCATGACGTCCATTCGGCGCAGCGCATCCTCTCGTTCCTTCTCCCGCTTGACCACGTCGGCACGGGACTCACCGGGCCGGAGCAGCTTGCCGTACTTGATCTCACCGTCGAACTCAGCAACCAGCCTGCCGTCCCAGTCGTAGTCGGTGCGGGCGACGAACCGGTCGTTCTCGTCGAAGAAGGTGTGCTGTAGCCGGGGAACCGGCAGGCCCGCCTCGATCATCTGTGCCCGCCCCCATGACTCGCCGGGATTCTCTGCCCTCCCGTCCGCATAGCCGAACGCCAGCCGGGCACACTCGACCCCCCGTCTCCGCTGCTCGAGCAGCCGGGCGATCTCGCCGGGATCGGCACCCAGCCGCAGCGCCGAATCGAAGACCGCCAGTGCCCCGGCGAACTTCATGGCGGTCGTGCAAGCGACGTCCACCGCGGTCCGCTCCAGGCTTGTCACCTGGATGCCGCGTACCTGGGTGCGTTCGCCGGCTGGGACGACGCCCACGCGAACGTGACGATGGCGATCCTTGTGCCCTCCCGAGCGGCGTCCGATGATGATCTGGGCTCGCCCGAGTTCGGGCTTGAGCATCTCGATGCCCAGCAATGTCGCCGCCGATTGATGGCTCACCACCACGTCGTCACCGGCCGACAGGTAGGTCGCGATCGCCAGCAGACGATGGTTGTCGGCGGGTGTGCGGTCCATCGCTCGCACGAAGATGCCGCGCACCACCTTCCGCAACTCGCCGCGGGCGACCGCCGCGGACAGCTCGTAGTCGGTGAAGCCGCCGGCGTGTGCCAGGCCGCGATGGATCAGTCCGTGGCGGTCCGTCGGATACCGGGGATCGGTGGTGGAGGTGAGTGTCATACCGGCTTCGACGCATCTGCGGTGCGCTCGGTGCCATCGGCCTCACTCGCTCGGCTTGTCGAAGAACGCGCAGCTTGCACCCTCAGCGTTCTTCGGTAGCCATAGCGTCGAGACGGGGAACGGGGTCAGGCCTCGCGGCCGCGTTCGAGTTCCCCGGCGATGCGCTGCTCGAGTTGGGCGGCCGCGGGAGCCGGCACGTCGATGAGCCCGTCGAGTTCCTGACGTGCCTTGCGGTAGGCGGCCTGCCGTTCGGCGGGTGTGGCGGCGTTGTCGGCAGCCACCCCGATCAGCTTGCGGGCCCGATCCAACGACTCCCGTTCGATCGGCGAGAAATCGGACTGCTTACGACGACGCGCTTCGCGCTCGGCGGCATCGAACGCCGCGGCGTAATCGCCGACGGCCTCCCGGTAGCGCTCGAACTCGGTGGGGTCGAGGGGCGCATCCGCCGACTCCGGCCGCAGGTCGTCGGCGCGCACCTTGGCGCGATGGAACGCCAGCGTCATCGGTTCGCGCATGTCGATCATCATCGGGAATTCGATGAGCGTGGCCAGATCCAGCTCGTAGCGGAACCACCGTTCGTCCACGGCCGCCTGGCGATCCATCACCCGCGAGACCGCGGCCTTGTCGGCCTGGGTGAGGCGAAGCTGCTCGGTGCGGGCGTTGGCCTTGACCCGGGCCAGTTCGATCTTGTCGCGCCGACGCCTCTCGTTGTAGGCGGAGATCGACTTCGCCCAGCCGCCGCCGACACCGCCGAAGACGAACACCAGCCACCAGTAGTTGCCGATGAAGTCCATCATTCCGCCCACCACACAACTCTACCGATCGGCGAGAACGGTTAACCTGCGAAGATGTCCGATTCGCAGGCACCCGGTCATCGTCTTCGACTACGACGAGACGGTGCGTGAAGCCCTCGCTGACGTCAGAGGTCGGGGATGGGCAACTCCAGGTTCGGCGCGATGATGCCGCCGTCCACTTCGAGGATCTTGCCGGTCATGTACGCGCCGGCGGGTGAGGTGAGGTAGAGCGCGGCGGCCGCCACGTCCTGCGGGTCGCCGAGGCGGTGCAGCGGTGTGGCCTTCTCCACCGCGGTGCGCATCGTGTCGTCGCCGGCGACGATGTCGAGCGCGGAGGTGTGGATCGCGCCCGGTGCGATCGCGTTCACGCGGATTCGCGGGTTGAGGTCCATGGCGGTCAGTCGGGTGTAGTGCGCGAGCGCGGCCTTCGCGGTGCCGTAGGCCACGAACGCGCGGCCGGGCAGTCGTCCCATGGCCGAGGTGATGTTGAGCACCGACCCTCCGCCCGCGGTGGCCAGCATGTGCGGGACCGACGCGGTGAGCAGGGCGTGGGCGTTGACCACGTTGAAGACGAAGGCGTCGGCGAGGTGCTCGGGTTTGGTGTCGAGCACCGGGCGGGGCAGCGCACCACCCACGTTGTTCACCACCGCGTCCAGGCGCCCGAACGCCTCGACCGCCACACCGGCCAGTGCTGCGGCCTTCTCGGGGTCGGACAGATCGGCCGCCACCACCCGGGCGCGTCTGCCCCGGTCGGCCACCTCGGCGGCCACCTGCTCGAGTTCGGGTTCGCTGCGTGCGCAGATCACCACGTCGGCACCGGCCTCGGCGAACGCGATGGCGATGGCCGCCCCGAGGCCGCGGCCCGCTCCGGTGACGACGGCGACGGTGTCGTCGAGCCGAAATCTGTCCAGGATCACACCGGTCAGGGTGCCACCGATCACGGCTCGACGAGAACGTGTTCCATTATTCGGTTGCGGGGTGGTTCAGCGGTTGACCCAACTCATGTCCGGGTAGCGGTCCCCGGAGGGTTCCAGGGCCGACAGTCGGGCGAGTTGGGCCCCCGTCAGTTCCACCCCCGATGACCCGACGTTCTCGTCGAGGTAGCGGCGTCGCTTGGTGCCGGGGATCGGCACCACGTCGTCGCCCTGGGCGAGCAACCAGGCGAGCGCCACCTGCCCGGCGGTGGCGCCGACCTCGGCGGCCACCGACCGCACCTCGTCGACGAGCTCCAGATTCGCGGCCAGGTTGTCGCCCTGCCAGCGCGGCAGCGTGGTCCGGAAATCGCCGGCGGCCGGTGTGATCGCGGCACCGGTGAGCATGCCGCGGCCCAGCGGGCTGTAGGGGACCACGGTGGCCCCGACCTCTCGCGCCGCCGGGAGTACGTCGGTTTCGATGTCGCGGCTGAAGATCGACCACTCCGATTGCAGGGCCGCGATCGGATGCACCGAAGCAGCGCGCCGCAGATTCTCCGCCGACGCCTCCGACAATCCGATCGCCCGCACCTTCCCGGCCGCGACGAGTTGCGCCATCGCCCCGACGGTCTCCTCGACGGGGACGTCCGGGTCGATCCGGTGCAGGTAGTACAGGTCGATGACGTCGATGCCCAGCCGCCGCAGCGACGCGTCCACGGCCGTGTGGACATAACTCGGCGACCCGTCCACCTTGCCGGTGGGATACCCGGTGTCGGGGTCGACCAGTATGCCGAACTTGGTGGCGAGCACAACCTCGTCGCGGCGGTCGGCAAGCACCGTCGACAACAGCCGTTCGTTGTCGCCGCGCCCGTACATGTCTGCGGTGTCGAGAAGATTCACCCCGATGTCGAGGGCGTGGTGCAGCGTTGCGATCGACTCGGTGTCGTCGGCGGTGCCGTAGGCGAAACTCATTCCCATGCAACCCAAGCCGAGTGCGGAGACCTCCAGGTCTCCGACCCTGCGCCGGGCGCCTGAGACGGCGGGACGATTACTCACGGTTGGGCCCTTCCTCCGTAGGTGGCGATCTTGTACTCGGTGGCGGCCAGCGAGAGCCGCAGTTCGGCGATCTGACGGCGGATGATGTCGCGGTGTTCGAGCAGCATCTCGAGCCGTTCGGGTACGGTGCCGTCGCCGTCGTCGACGAGCTGCACGTAGTGCTGGAGATCGCGGATCGCCATGCCCGACAACCTCATCCGGGAGATGAACACCAGCCGGCGCATGGCATCGGCGTCGTAGACGCGGTTACCGCCGGCGTCACGGTCGACGGTGACCAGCCCCGCCCGCTCGTAGTAGCGCAGAGTGTGCGGCGACACGTCGAGGATGTCGGCGGCCTCGGCGACGCCCAACGGTTCGGTGATGTCGGGCATGGCCACCAACTCGTGGATCACCTCCACCGACATCGGCCCGTCGATCTCGTCGAGGGCGGCCAACGCCTTGCGCATGAGGCGATCTGTGCTCATGACATCCGACGCTAGGCCTTCGAGCGCGCTCTAACGCAAGAGGTGATCGACGACCTCGGCGACGACGTCGTCCATCGGCCTCTCGGCGCGCACCGTGATTCCCGGTTCGTCGCGGCCCAGCGGCTGGTAGGTGGCGAACTGGGAATCGGCGAGCGACGCGGGCATGAAATGGCCGGGCCGGTGTTTCAGCCGTGCGGTCACGTCGTCGTGGCCGATGTCGAGCATCACGAACCGGGTGGTCGGCGCGGCGCGGCGCAGCCGGTCGCGGTAGCTTCGCCGCAACGCCGAGCACGCCATCACCCCGCCCGCCGGGTGATCGGCGAGCCACGTGCCGACCGCGGTGAGCCAGGGTCGGCGGTCGACATCGGTGAGCGGGATGCCCGCACGCATCTTCTCGATGTTCGACGGCGGATGCAGATCGTCGGCGTCGGCGAACGGCACGGCCAGCACCGCGGCGAGTGCCCCGCCCACGGTGCTCTTGCCGCACCCCGACACCCCGGCGACCACGATCGGCCCGACGCTCGACGTCACACTCAGTAGTCGCGTCCGGGCGACACCACCGACGCCATCTCCTCACCCGCGATGAAACGACGCATGTTCTCGGCCACCCAGGGCGCCAGTTCGCGCGTCAGCCCGGAGGTGGGGTTGGCGATGTGCGGGGTGATGATCACGTTGGGCAACGTCCACAGCGGGTCGTCCGGTGACGGCGGTTCGGGATCGGTGACATCCAGTGCGGCACCGGCGATCTCACCGCCGCGCAGCGCCCAGTAGAGGGCTTCCTGATCGACGAGCGGCCCCCGTGCGACGTTCACCACCCACGCGTGCGACGGCAACTGCGCCAACGATTCCGCATTGATCAGGTGATGGGTCTCGGGTGTGGCGGGAGCGGTGAGGATCACGTGGTCGGTGGCCGACCACACCTCGTCGGTCCGCGACGACGGGAGGGTGCGGTCGGCGCCGGCCACCTCCCGGCCGGAATGGTTGACGGCGAGAACCTTTGTGCCGCAGGCCTTGAGCCGTGGGACGAGAGAGCGTCCGATGCCGCCCGCGCCGATGATCGCGACCGTCGAGCCGTGCAACGAGCGCACCGCGGTGTCGATGGGTTCCTTGGCCCAATGCCGCAGCACCGAGGTGTTGATCTGACGCAGACCCGCCAGCAGCAGGGTCAGTGCGTGCTCGGCCACGTTCTCCGCGTAGAAGCCCGACGCGTTGGTCCACACACGTTTGTCGTCGAGCACGTCCGCGTCGACGAACTCTTCGATGCCAGCCGTTTTCAGTGCCACCCACGCCACCTCGTCGGGTAGGTGCGGAAAGCCGTCGGCTCCGCCGATCCATACCAGCACGCGGGCCTGATCCAGCGGCACCACCCGGCCCCCGGCGCTCTCGATCGCGGCGAGCAGATGCTCGTCGCGGTCGGGTTCGAGCGCAACCGGCAACGGGTCGGTGCGCTCAGCGCCCGAACCGGAATCGGTTGCGCCGCCAGTCATGTGTCGCGACCTGCGATCCGTTTGGCCGCATCGGTGGCCAGGGTGTCGGCGATCTCGTTGTAGTGGTCGCCGGCGTGGCCCTTCACCCACCGCCACGTCACCCGATGCGGCTTCTCCTCCTCGATGAGGCGACGCCACAGGTCGGCGTTCTTAACCGGCTTCTTGTCGGCGGTCTTCCACCCGTTGCGCTGCCAGCCCGCCACCCACTTGGTGATGCCGTTGCGCACGTAGCTGGAGTCGGTGAAGAGGATCACGGTGGAGGGTTTGGTCAACGCGGCGAGACCCTCGATCGCGGCGGTCAATTCCATCTTGTTGTTCGTGGTCTCCGGATCGGATCCGGAGATCTGCTTCTCGTGGCCGCGGTAGCGCAGCACCGCTCCCCACCCGCCGGGGCCGGGGTTTCCCAGGCAGGCGCCATCGGTGGAGATCTCGACGATGTCCGCGGGAGTGGATTGCGCGGCGACGACCGTTTCGTCGGGGATGTCGGCGTGGCCGACGAGCATCTCTGGCACCTCTCGAGGCTACTGCAGCGTTGCGGGATGAAGCTGCGCATCGGCGTCGGGTGCACATAGAGTTGGGTCATGGCCGCCTGGGATCCAGCCCGCTACCTCAAGTTTGCCGACGCCCGCGCCCGCCCCTTCCTGGACCTCGTCGCCCAGGTGCCGATCACCCCGTCGACTGTCGTCGACCTGGGTTGCGGTCCGGGACAACACACCCGTCACCTGCGCGAACGATGGCCGGACGCCCACGTCTTGGGAGTGGATTCGTCGGCGGAGATGATCGAGTCCGCGATCCGGATCAACAGCGATTCGCACGCCAACTACGACGTCGCCGATCTCACCGAGTGGACGCCCGCGGAGCCCGTCGACCTGTTCCTGTCGAACGCGGTGTTCCAGTGGGTGCCCGAGCAGATGTCGGTGATCGGCCGGCTGATCGAGCACCTCACCGACGAGGGGGCGTTCGCGATCCAGGTGCCCAACCAGTCCGGCGCGGCCACCCACCAAGCCCTCACCGATCTGGCCGCCGCCGATCCGTACGCGGAGTACCTGCACTCGGTGCGCAGGCTCCCGGCCTGCCCGCCCGAGCAGTACCTGACGTTCTTCGCCGAGCACGGTTTCGTCGTCAACGCCTGGGAGAGCACCTATCTGCACGTGCTGGCCGACAAGGGCGAGGATCCGGTGTTCGACTGGATCTCGGGCACGGGTGCGCGCCCTTATCTGCTGGCGCTGCCCGACGAGATGCGCGAGGGATTCACCACCGAACTGCGGGAACGGCTGCGCGCGGCATATCCGGCGCAGCCGTGGGGCACGGTGCTGCCGTACCGGCGCACGTTCGCCGTCGCCACCCGCAACTGACAGCCCACCAGTCACACGGGCCGGGGCCGCACTCCGGTGTAGACCCCTTCGGGCCGGAAGCGCAGCGGCGTCTCGTAATACTCCTCGAGGGCATGTGCCGCCCATCCCGCGAGCCGGGCGACGGCGAAGATGGTCTCGGCCGCGTCGGGCCGCATCCGGTACCGCAGGGCGAGTGCGGCCAGCGCGAGGTCGGAATTCACGAACCGTCCGGGGCCCAGTGCCTCGACGACGGTGTCCATCGCCGGCTGCACGCGGGGGTCGCCGCCCGCAGCGGCCCGCATCATGTCCAGCAGTGCGTCCGCGCGCGGATCGCGGTGCCGGTACACCACGTGTCCGGTTCCCGGAATCGGTGTGGCCGCAGACATCTGGCCCGACACCGCCGACGCGGGATCGTCGAGCGCGGTGAGCAGGAAGCGACGGGCCAGCGTGGTGGCCCCGCCGTGCATCGGACCGTCGAAGGCGCCGAGACCCGCGCCGAATGCGGCGTAGATGCTGCCGCGCGCGCTGGCCGCCACCCGCGCGGCCACGGCACCCGCCGACAGGTCGTGATCGGCCATCAGCACCAGTGCCGCGTTGAGGAGGTCCACCGTCTGCGGCGTCGACGGTTCATCGGTGAGCGCCGGCCACAGACGACTCGCGACCGACACCCCCGAGTCCGTGGAATCGAGCGCCGCAACCGCCCCGACGATCACCGTTGCCGCCTTCGCCGCCACCGCGGGCGCGTCGAGGCGGTGACGATACACATCGTCGGAGCCGAGCAGATCCACCGCGAGCCGCACCCGGTCCACACCCCGCCAGCCGGGTCGCGCCACGGTCCGGACCCGCTGTGCCAGGGTCGGATCTGCGGCGACCGGCGTCCACGGCTGCTGCCACAGCAGCGCGGCGACATCCTCGAACCTCGTCGTGCGGGCGAGGTCGACGACGTCGCGGCCCCGGTAGTAGAGGCGATCGTCGTGTAGATAGGTCACCTGGGTGCGGATGCGTTCCACCACCCCGGCAGGTGGCCGGTGGCGGGGACCGCGCAGTGCCGCCTCCACCTCGTCGACGCCGAACACGCTGCCGTCCACACCGTCGATCCGGTGGCTGGTGAGCCTGCCCCTGCTGACGTAGGAGTACACCGTGGACACCTTGACGCCCAACACCTTCGCCACTTGGTCGGTGGTCAGGTAATCGCGTCCGTCGTGCCGGATGGGGGTCGGCCACCGCCGGGTACGAGTGCGCTCCATATCTTGATTGAATCAACATTGACGCACCTCGATCAACACCCGATGGTGGAGTCATGACTCAGCAGGTGATCGCCCCGGCGGGGCTGCAGAACGTGGTGGTGGCCGACACCGAGATCGGTGACGTCCGCGGCGACGAGGGCTTCTACCACTACCGCGAGTACCCGGCCATCGACCTCGCGCGTGGCCGCACGTTCGAGGAGGTGTGGTTCCTCTTCGTGCACGGCCGGCTCCCCGACGCCGACGAACTCGCCGACTTCGTCGCCCTGACCCGTGCCGCACGCGAGATCCCCGACGAGATCGAGCCCATCGTCGCCCACAGCGCCACGTTGGGCGGTGAACGCGACTTCCTCCCCGGCCTGCGCACGGCGCTCTCGGCGATGGCCCCGGCGGTCGGCGCGCGACCGATGTGGGATTGCGACGAGGACCAGCGCCGCGCCGACGCTCTGCAGGTGGCCGCGGTGACGCCGACCATCCTGGCCGCGTTGTACCGCCTTCGCCGCGGCGATACCCCGCTGGTTCCGCACCCCGACCTCGGCGTGGCCGCGAACTGGCTCTACCTGATCACCGGCGAGATCCCGGCGGCCGCGCACGTGCGGGCGATCGAGCAGTATCTCATCGCCACCATCGACCACGGCTTCAACGCGTCGACCTTCACCGCGCGGGTGATCGCGTCGACCGGGGCCGATGTCTACTCCGCGGTGTGCGGGGCGCTCGGCGCGTTCTCCGGGCCGCTGCACGGCGGCGCACCCGACCGCGCGCTCGACGCACTCGACGAGATCGCCGCGCACGGCGATGCACGCGCCTGGGCTCGGGAGCAGGTCGACGCGCGACGCCGGATCATGGGTTTCGGACACGCCGTCTATCGCACCGAGGACCCCCGTTCGCTGTTGCTTCGTGAGATCGCGGTGTCGCTCGGCGGTCCCACCGTCGACGCCGCGGTTCAGGCCGAGACGGCCATCACGGGAGTGCTGCGCGAGGCCCACCCGGACCGTCCGCGCTATGCCAACGTCGAGTTCTACGCGGGTGTGGTGATGCAGAGTTGCGGTGTGCCGCGGTCGATGTTCACCCCCACCTTCGCGGTGAGCAGGGTGGTGGGGTGGTGCGCGAACATTCTCGAGCAGGCCGCCGATCGCAAGATCATCCGTCCGGCCGCGCGTTATGTCGGTCCACCTCCCGCGGTGGGCTGATCCGGCCGGACCATGACACTCCTCGTCCTCATCTGCCACACTGTTCACAGTTTTGGCGAGGCGAGGTGTCACATGAAGAGTCGGGCCGCGATGTCCCGGGGACGAATGCTGCGTCGAGGTGCCGTCCTCGCGGTGGCGATCGGTGTGGCGGCGACAGGCGCCACCGCGGTGTCGGCACCCGCACATGCCTCGATCTGCAATGCGAACGGCTTCACCGGCGGCGACGTCGGCAGCACCGGCAGCAGCGGTTCCTCCGACATCGGCCTGGGCAGCGTGGACTTCGGCAGCTACCGGGCCGAGGGCAAGAAGCCGCAGGGACCGCTGGTCACGCTGACCAAGCCGAACAAGGCGATCCAATGGGTCACCGGTCCGCGCAGCCCCAACCACACCGACACCCGCTTCTCGATCACCTCCACCGACGTCGGCCTCCCCTGGGACAACGGCTCGGGGCAGGTGCTGATGGCCTTCGGTGACACCTGGGGTAAATGCGCCGGCCAGATGGTGTGGCGGCACAACACGATGCTGCGCGCCAACGGCAACTCCGACCTCGACAAGGGCGTCACCTTTCCCGACGCGATCCCGGGTGTGATCCGGTCGGGCGCCTCGGTCACCGCGGCTCACCCGACGTTCGCGCAGCCCATGGTCAACGCGGTGGCTGTGCGCAACATCGAGGTCGGCGTGATCCCGACGGGCGCGATCTCCATCGGCGGTGTGCAGTACGTCAACATGATGTCGATCCACCGGTGGGGGCCCGGCCCCGGCCGTTGGACCACCAACTACTCGGCCATCGCGGTGTCGCGCGACAACGGCCAGACCTGGGGCCTCGACGCCGACACCCGGCGGTGGAACCTCGACCTCGGCCTGCCCGGGGTGCCGCAGGTCGCCGACGGCAACAGCCGATTCCAGATGGGTGCCTTCGTCCGCAGCGGCGACTACGTCTACCAGTACGGCACGCCAAGCGGCCGGCAGGGTCCCGCCTACATTTCACGTTTCCGGCCCGGCGACATCCTCGACCTCTCCCGCTACGAGTACTTCCGCGGCGGTTCCGGCTATCAGTGGTCGCCGCATCCGGCCGACGCCGTGCCGGTGGTCACCGCGCCGGTCGCCGAGTTGTCGGTCGCCTACAACAGCTATCTCGGGCGTTTCGTGATGCTCACCGAGAACACCGGCAACATCACCTTCCGTAGCGCTCCCACCCCGGCCGGACCGTGGTCGAATCCGCGGGTCGTCGTGCCGGCGTCGCAGACCGCCGGTCTGTACGCGCCTTCCATCTATCCGGGATCGGGCGGGCAGTTCCTCTATTTCGTCGCGTCCCGCTGGGACGACTACAACGTGATGCTGATCCGCACCGACCTCGCGGCGTTCCGCTGATCGTTTCACGCTCAACGATCCGCACCCAAGGATCCGCCCAGCGCACGGCACTCTCGTGGCCGCCGGGCGGGTGCTCGCGTACCGTCGGACACAGCGGACCCGCATCCGCGTGGTCCGCGGAGAGGATCGCAGACGATGAGTCAGCCAGTACCGCCTCCACCGCCCCCGCCGGAACCCACGCCGGCACCGGCCCCGATTCCCGAGCCGCCGCCCGAGCCGCCCATCCCGGTTCCCGAGCCGGAGCCGATACCGCAGCCGGGACCACCCGAGCCCGAACCGCCACCGCGCCCGGTGGTGATCTGAGGCATCGCGGATGGGGCGGCGCGCAGTTCTGATCCGGGCGGTCAATGTCGGCGGCGCCAAGCTGCCGATGGCCGAATTACGCAGCATGGCAAGCGATCTCGGCGCCACCGAGGTCACGACGTACATCGCATCGGGCAACCTGATATGCACCCCGCCCGGCACGCCCGAGCATTTCGACCGGACGCTGGAGAAGGCGATCGAGCAGCGGTACGGCTTCTTCCGTGAGGTGATCAGCCGCTCGCACGACGACCTGATCGACGCGCTGGCCGCGCATCCGTTCGAGGTCGCCGACGAGAAGTACTCCTACGTGTACTTTCTCACCGGCACACCCACCGCCGACCGGGTGAAGTCGTTCGCCGACAAGGACTTCGGCGACGACGAGTTGCACGTGATCGGCAGCGATCTGCACATCCGCTATCAGGCCGGTGCGGGGAAGTCCGCGCTGACCGCGCCCGCCATCGCGCGCGGACTCGGGGTGCAGGGCACAGGGCGCAACCTACGCACCATCCGGACTCTGATCGAGATGACCGAATGAGCCTGCGGCCGGATCAGACCCGCGCGATCGACGCGATCACGTCGTCGATGTCGGTGCGTTGCTGATCGGCAGGCGCCTCCCACAACTTCTTGGGCAATTCCTCGAGTTGCTTGATCGCCGACTCGATCCGCTCGAGTTCCACCGATTTGTCGTCGTCCGGGAGTTCGGCGGCGGCGATCAGCTTGTCGTCGAGGTCGAAGACCGCGGAGTCGAGGCGATCACGTTCGGCCATGAGTCCCTGGTCGTGCGGAATCGCGGGATTCTGATGCACGTCGGCGATCGCGTAACGAATGCGCCTGTGCAGTCGCGCCTCCAGCGAGGTCGAGGTGGTCCACTCCTGCGGCGCGCGGCCGGGCCGCCCGGGAATGAGGTCGGTGGAGCGGGCGAATTTGCGAACCCGTTTGTCGGAATCGAACGCAAACCAGGCCGCGCCACCAAGGATGAACAGGGCAACGAGGACGGTCACTCCGATCACGATGGCGGCTACCATGCTGCGCTCCCCTGGTCAGGTGCCCCGTCGCATGCGGACACACTTCGACCATAGCCGGATGGAGCTCAGTCGCGGACGTCGGCGCGCACGGCCGCCGCATTGACGCGTGTCAGCACATCGTGAAGCTCGTCGAGATCGTCGAGCGGCACGCCGAGCGCATCGACCACAGCACCGGGTATCGACAGGGCCCGCTCACGCAGTGCCGTCCCCTCGGCGGTGAGGTCGATGTCGACGTTGCGTTCGTCGTCGTCGCGTCGCGTGCGCACGATCAGGCCCGTTCGCTGCAGTCGTTTGAGTAGCGGCGAGAGCGTCGCGGAGTCGAGTTGCAGCACGATTCCGAGGTCCTTGACCGATCGTGGATGCGACTCCCACAGCGCCAGCATCACCATGTACTGCGGATGGGTGAGGCCCAGCGGATCGAGGAGACGCCGATAGATGCGCAGCACCGACCGGTTGGCCAGCGCCAGTGCGAAACACACCTGCCGTTCGAGTTGCAGGGGATTGTCGTCGATCTCGGGCTGCTGCGCGGCCATGTCGGTCCCTTCGCCGTTCGGTACCACCTTCACCCATCTTATTCGATCGCACGCAACTGATTGACGGTGGCCTCTGTTGCGCGCGCCAGGACGTGGGTTGTCGGGTCAGGACGGGTGTGACGGGTCCGGCGTCGAGGGGCGGCCGGCCACGAGGTCGGCGACGGTCAGCCCCCACTTGCCGAACCGTGCGTCGAAACCGGATGCGCGGCGCTGCGCACGCTCCTGTTTGGCGGTCGAGTAATGTCGCCTGCTCCAGCGTGAATGCGGGCGTGCCAGCCGCGCGGCACCCACCCAGGCCACCGGCGGGAGAAAGGCGCCGACCACCGCCGTCGAATACTTGCCCTTGGCCACGCACAGCAGGACGCAGCCGAGGTGGATGACGAGTACGACGACGAATGCGGCGGTGCCGTAGGCCGACCGGGTGTCGTCGTCGGCGGTGGTCAACGGGTTGATGCCGAGGGCCAGCAACCCGAGGACCGCCAACGCGAGGGAGACCACCTGCACCGACAGTTGCCCCTCACCCGACCAGTACACGTCCTGCAGATGCAGGATGAGCGCGAACTCGTCGAGCACCAGGGATGCCCCCACCCCGATCAGCACCGCGGCGATCTCCCCGGCCGGACTGTGACCGTCGGCGGCGACCGACGTGACGGCCCCGACGATCAGCAACACGATCCCCGGTACCGCGTGGTGGATGTGCACGCCGCCCGCGACGTTGTTGCGGAACGGACCCTTACCGGCACGGATCAGTCGGGTGATGGTCCGCGTGATGAGGAAGGTGAGCAGGAAGGCGACGAACAGCAGCGCAAGCGGCAGTCCGGCCGGACCGTTCATCGCCCGGCCGGTGTGATCCGGGTCCGGCGCTGCTCGATCTTCAGACAGCGATCCTCGACGTAGAGCAACCCGGCCTCCTCGGCGATCCGCCGGGCCTGCGGCGAGACGATGCCCAGTTGCAGCCACAGGGCCCCGGCCCCGGCCGCGACGGCCTGGCGGGCGATGTCGGGGGCGTCGGCCGCGGGCCGGAACACGTCCACGAAATCCACCTGCTCGGGCACCTCGGCCAGGCTCGGATACACCGTCTCCCCGACGATCTCGGTGGCCGTCGGATTCACCGGGATGATCCGCCAGCCGTGGTCCTTCATGTAGGCCGGGACCTCGTTGGACGGCTTGGCCGGATTCGCACTCGCGCCGACGACGGTGATCGTGTCGTACTGACGCAGGATCGTTTCGATGATCTCGTCGGTGCTCATCGGTTCAGTCTAGGCTGCGACGGCGGGGTCACCGGATTCATGTCCGGGCTCGTCGCCGGTGGTGGTGAACCACGCCACCAGGCTCGCACCCGCGATGGCCCCGATGAAACCCACCACCGCAAGCCATTCCAGTCCGTCGATGGCCTTGTCGCCGAGAAACAGCACACCGACGATGGCCGGCAGTCCGGTCTCGCCGACCACCAGCACCGCGGTGACCGCGTTGACCGGTCCGATCTGCAGCGCGAGCGTCTGGATGTAGAACGCGAGTGCACCGGCGATCGCGATGGTCCACGCCGCCGGGTCGGTGAGCAGCCGCTCCAGGTCGAAGGGATCGACGCCGAGCAGCACGCGCACGGAGACGGCGAGCGCCCCGTACATCAGGCCCGACAGCGCGCCACCGAACAGTGCCCCACGGTCTCCCAGCGCGCGCATGATCACGGTGCCCACGATCGCGACGGTCACCGTGATACCGAACAACCACCAGTGAAATGCCATGTCGGCGTGCGTTTTCGCCTCCTGCGACGCCGACAGGCCGAGCAGGAACAACGAGACCACCACCAACGCGATCGCCGCCCACTGCCGGGCGTGCAGCGCGGTGTGCAGCATCACGGTGCCCAGCAGCGCGGTGACGACGAGGTTGCCCGCGACGATCGACTGCGCGAGGAACAACGGCAGGAAGCGGGCGGCGATGGCGCCGCCGCCGAAACCGATCATCACCATCAGGGTGCCGATCAGGAAGGTCGGATTCCGGAAGGCGGCGAGCGCTCCGCCCGCCGACCCGGCGGCGCTTCCGGTCGAGGTCGCTGCCTCCTGTGCCCCCTGGGCACGCAGCACGGTGGACAACCCGTAGGCCACCGCGGCCAGCGCCGCGGCGATCACTCCGATACTGAACATGGGACGACCGTAACGGATCGACCCGCCCTCGACGCCCGCTACGGCGTGGGATGAGCCCGGTAGAAGTCGAGGTGGGCGCGGGCCGCCGACTCCCAGGTGAGGGACTCGGCCAGCGCACGGCCGGCGACGAGGCGGCCGCCGTCGGGTTGTCGGGCCTGCTCGAGCAGGTCGGCGAGTTCGGGGACGTCACGCGCGTAGGTCACGGTGTCGCCGAACACCTCACGCAGGATCGGCAGGTCGCGGGCCACCACCGGACGCCCGGCGGCAAGCGCCTCCATCGCGGCCAGCCCGAAACCCTCCTTGACCGACGGGAACGCGAACACCTCGCAGGCGGCCACCAGCGCCGGCAGCGACTCCTCGTCCACCGCACCCAGGATCACCGGTTCGATGCCGAGTTCGGCTGCCCGGCGGTCGAATCCGGCACGGTAATCGCGATAGTCGAACAGCGTCTCGCCACCTGCGAAGACGAGGGCGAGGTCGGGATGCCGGGTCCGCAGCAGTGCGAACGCCTCGAGCAGGTCCACGCTGCCCTTGCGTGGTTCGATCCCGCCCACCGCCAGCACGAATCTCCCGAGTTGCCGCTCCCACGCGTCCCGCGCCGACGCAGCCTGCTCGTCGTCGCCCGCTGCTGCGCTGAACCGCTGTGCGGCAACACCGTTGGGGATCACTGTCGGGTTCAGCGACCACCCGGCCCGCACCTCGTCGGCCACCGCACGCGACACACAGATGTGCGCATAGGGATTCACGATCGCCTTCTCGTGGCATTCGACGAGGATCGGGGTGGTGAACGTGTCGAGATGATGGATGGTGCGGATGCACGTGCCCACCGCGTTGGCGCTGATGCAGTCCTGGGCGTGCACGATGTCGAAATCCCCGGGTGAGAACTGTTCACGCATCAGGGCTATCGAGCGCAGGATGCGTTCGGTGACGCTGTCGCCGGGCTGATCGGCGAACTCGATGTAGCGGACGGTCACCGCCGGGTCGACCGCACGGAAGAATCCGTCGTCGCCGCCTCGCGCGAGTGTCACGACGGTCACGTCCACGCCCAGCGCGGCGAGCGCCTCGGCCAGGTTGAGGGTGTGCACCACGCCGCCACGGGGTTTGGTGGAGTACGTCAGCAACGCCACCCGCGGTACGTCGCCCGGAGTGCCGCGGTTCACCGTGGCTCGCCCGCGGGAAGCGCGTCGCCGGGCACCCCGTACGCGTCGGGCCGCAGCTCGCCGAGATGATTGAGTACCCTTCGCGCGCGGGTGATCTCGGCGTCGACGTCGACCGACACCTTGGCCAGCCCGCCCTTGGACCGGGTGGTCCGCAGGATGTCCCCGCCGGGACCGACGACCTTGGCCTGCCCGAGGAAACGCAGCGATCCCATCACCCCGGTCTGGTTGGACGACACGACGAACACCTGGTTCTCGGCCGCGCGGGCGCAGTCGTAGAGGTCGAAGAGCCGCGACTGACGGTCGGCGGGCAGCCGGGCGGCGCGGTCGGTGACGCTGGCCGGCCACGCCGAGAGCGCGGCGATGATGCGGGCACCCTGCCGGGCCAGGGTGCGCGCCGACTCGGGAAACGTCTTGTCGTAGTCGATGAGCATGCCGATCCGACCCACCGGGGTGTCGAAGGCGCGGAAGGCATCACCGGCGGAATAGGCCAGTGACTCACCGGCGGGCTGGTGAACCTTGCGATGCGTGCCGAGCACCCCTTCTCCGGACAGGCAGACCGCCGTGTTGTACCGGTTGCCGCCGGCGGCCTCGGTGTAGCCGATGCACACCGTCATCGGTCCGGCCGCCGCGATGAGCGCAGCGATCTCGGGGCCGTCGGGTTGCAGCGCCGGCGGTAGTTCGGTGGGGTCGGGGTGACGCAGATCCCCGATGTAACCGCCGATGCTGGCGTCGGGAAACACGAGCAGCTCCACGCCGTCGCTCGCCGCGGACTCGATGATGCCGACCGCCTTGGACACTCCGCGTTCCACGTCGCGTCCGAAATGCGCGGCCAGAGCGCCGAGCGTCACCGTTCCCATGCTGGCACTCTAGGTCACGCACACCCGAGGCCGGTGACACCCGCAGGCACCGCCTCGGTGCGCTCGCCGTCGGGCCACCGCAGGTACACGCCCGTGCCGGCGGTGAGACGCCCGCACGCCGCCGCGGTGACCGGTGCGCTCACCGCGGTGTGGGCGTGCCGATCGGCGAGCAGCATCGCGAAACCGGGGAAGCAGGTGAGCCACGCGGCCGGATCGGCGTCGGCCGGACGCGGGATCGCGCTCATGTCGAGTTCGGCGCCGGTACCCGAGGCCTCGGCCAGCATGCCCAGGGTGCCGGCCAGACCGGCCATGCTCACATCCTTCGCGGCGGCCGGCTGTATCTGCGCCACAAGATGATTCATCGACCGGAGCTCATCGGCGCTGCGCGTGCTGGTGCTGTCCCACTGCTTGTCCCGATAGCCGGGGCGCCAGCCGCCGCCCAGATCGGCCAGCATCGTCACGGTGTCGCCGACCCGCCCGCCGCCGGCCCGCACCGGGTTCGGGGTGGCGCCCAGCGCGGTGACCGCCAGCGATGACGGCACCCCCAACTGGGTATGTCCACCGAGAACGGGCACCCCCCACGCGCGGGCGGCCGCGGACAGGCCGGCGATCACCCGGTCGAGGTGTGCGCGGTCGGGTGCCCCCACGGCGTCGAGCAGGCCGGCCGGGTGGGCTCCCATCGCGGCGAGATCGTTGAGATTCACCAGCACCGAGCACCATCCGGCCCACTCCGGATCACGTTCGACCATCGACGGGACGATCGCATCGCAGGCCGCCACCACGTCCGACCCGGGCATCGGCACTCCGTCGTCGCCGCGGAATCCGGCGGGGCCGAGCCCTCCCGGCTGATCGGCCAGCGGCGCCAGGGTGCCGCCGAGCATCGACTTGGTGACCTCCGCGATCCGCCGGATCTGACGCATCGGGTGACTCATCCTGCGATGCGCCCGCCCGGCGACGGTGTGGTCGGTGCCGCGGTCGTCCCAGCCGAGTCTGCCGAACAGCGGTGCGTAGCGGTCCTGCACCCGCGCCTCGAACCGCAGCACACCGCGCGATTCCACGAATGCCACCGCGGCGCGCACCAGCGCCGCCCCCAGACCGGGGGCGTCGGCACCGGGGTCGACGACGAGGCGGCTTCCGGTCCACCATCCCAGGTCCGGTGCACAGACAGGTGCCAGCCGCACCCCTCCCAGGACGGCACCGGACGGACTCGTGCCGAGCAGCACCACCGTGCGCGGATCATCGTCGACGTGATCGAGATCGGACCGTTCGAACAGACCCTGCCGGTCCACGAACTCGCGGTGGCGCAGTCGGCGGTAGGCGTCGCGCCGGATCGCGTCGTCGCACACGGAGATGAGAAAGGCTGCCCGTGTAGGGGTCTCGGGTCGCGGGGTGCCGGCCAGGATGGACAGTTCGGGCCGCGACACGGGCGCGGCCATCAGGCGCCCACGTCCGGCAGCACACTGCAGGCGCCGCAGGCGGCGCATCCGGCCCGCTGATCCGACCCCGCCATCCCGATGCGCCGAAGGTGTTCGCCCACTTCGCGGGTCACCTTCTCCACCACGGCCGCATCCGGCGCCGTGGCACCGTCGGTCTCGACGGCGAGGGTGCCCCGGTGCGGCCGGAACGGCACCACGAACGGGTACACCCCGCCGTTGGCGAGTTCTTTTGCGGCGTCGATCATCTCGTCGATGTTCTCGCCGAGTCCGACGAGCAGGTAGGTGGACACCTGGTTGCGTCCGAACACGCGCACCGCTTCGGCCCAGGCCGCGCGGTATTCGGCCAGCGACACCGTCGATTTCCCGGGCATCCAGCGTCGGCGTACGTCGTCGTCGAGAGATTCGACGTGGATGCCGATCGCGTCGGCGCCGGCGTCGCGCAGGTCGGCGAGCACCGACAGGTCGCCGGGAGGCTCGCACTGCACCTGGATCGGCAGTTCGGGGATGGCGGCCTTCACCGCGCGCACGCATCGGGCGAGATGTCGTGCGCCGCGGTCCTTTCCACCGGAGGTTCCGGTGGTCATCACCATCTGGGTCACACCGTCGAGGTCGACGGCGGCCCGCGCCACCTCGGCGAGGTCGGCGGGGCGTTTCACGGCCACGGTGTCCCCGTTGCGCAGCGACTCCTCGATGGAGCAGAAGCGGCAGCGTTGGTCTTCGTCGTAGCGGATGCAGGTCTGAACCACGGTGGTGGCGAGGACATCCCGCCCGTGCAGCCGCGCGATCTTCTCGTAGCCGACGCCGTCGTCGGTCTGCAGATCGTAGAACCTGGGCCGCGCGATCGATGCGGCCTCGATCCCGATGTCGATACCGTCGTAGAGAACCCGCGAGCCGTCGACGGTGAACGGGCTGTCGGGGTTACGCGGGATGGCAGCGTGGCGTCCGTCGATGACGAGGTGCCCGTCGTCGCTGGGTCCGGCTCCCCCGGTACGGGACAGAGGTGGGGGCGCTCCGCGAATCCCGAGCAGCGCCAGGTCGACTCTGGTCGATACGGTCATGCAATCACCCGACCGCTGCGACGGGCGCGAGGTGCGAGGACGTGATGTCGCGGATGATGGCATCGGCCACATGGCGGGCGTCGCGATCGAGGCCGAGGAATCGTCCCGAACCCCAGGTGTGCATCCACGGCAGACCGATGAAGCTCAGTCCGGGTACTTCGGTGATACCCCGCGTCTGCATGGGCCGGCCCGCACCGTCGAAGGCGCTCGCCTCGATCCAGCGGTAGTCGGGGCGGTAGCCGATGGCCCAGATGATGGAGCCGATGCCGGCGGCCTCGAGGTCGAGGTGCAGCGGGTCGGCCTCGGGTGTCCACACCGGCTCGTACCGCGACGGTTCGGGCGCCACGATCCCCTGGTCTTTGGTGTAGCGGTCGGTGATGTAGCGGTCGATGTCGGAGCAGATCGAGTTGTACACCGAGTCGGCGTAATCCAGCGCCTCGGTGAGTGTCGGGGAGAATTCGAGTGCGGAATCCTTGCCGCCGGTGAGTGCTCCGTAGAGCTTCATGCCCTCGGTGGCGAACTGGCGCAAGTCCACGTCGCGACCGCCGTCGCGACCGGTGACGTAGTGGTTGGTCTTCTCGGTGGCGGCCTTGCCACCCGGGTACTGGGCGGCCGGGGTGTCGTAGAGCCCGATCTCGGCCAGCCAGGTCATGCAGTCGCGGCCCCGGTAGCGGCGTGCCACCCGCGGGGCATTGCCGACGGCGAGGTGTACCTGTCGGCCGGCGAGGTGGAGGTCCTCGGCGATCTGGGTGCCGGACTGTCCGGTGCCCACCACCAGCACTGCGCCGTCGGGGAGCTGCGCGGCGTTGCGGTACTGCTGGGAGTGGATCTGGGTGACGGTGGGGGTCAGCGCCGACGCGAAGGGTGGGATCACCGGGAGTGGATAGCCACCGCTGGCGACCACGACATGGTCGGCCGTGATCGTCTCCGGCGCGGTGTGCGTTGCGCCGGATTCGGTGAGGGTCACCTCGAATCCGCCTGCGGGACTCCGTCTCAGGCCGGTGGCGGTGGTGTGGCAGCGCAAGGGCGGCGTGAACGTGTCGAGCCAGCGGGCGAGCCAGTCGACGGTCTCGTCGCGCGTCATGAAGCCGTCGGGGTCGGGTCCGTCGTAGCCGAACCCGGGCAGCCGGCAGTGCCAGTTCGGGGTGACCAGGGTGAAGTTGTCCCATCGGGCGTCGCGCCAGGCGTGCATGGGTGTCTCCGACTCCACCACCAGGTGGTCGATACCCGCGCGGCCGAGATACCAACTCACCGAGAGTCCCGCCTGGCCACCGCCGACGACGAGGACCGGAACGCGTGCCTGCCCGAGAGTGCGGGCGGTCGGAAGGGATGTGCTCATGATGTTGCTCCGGATCGGGAGGGTGCTACGCAGGTAGCGGTGGGTGCATCGAGATCACTTCGACGACGTCGTTGTCGGCGTATTGACGTGCGGTGGAATTGATTTCGTCGGCGCTGGCCATCGCGGACGTGCATGCGAAGCCGTACTTTGCGCGCACCCGCTCGGCCGCTTCGGCCAGCGCGGTGCCCGCTCGGGAGGTGAAGTCCGAAACGGTGTAGCGGCCACCGACCTCGAGATGATCGTGCATCACGAGACTCGGTGAGTAGCAGTTCTGAATCCGTCCGTCGGGCCAGCGGACGGCCACATTCATCTCAGGCATGAGCAAGGTCCCGCCAGCTACCGCTGCCCGCGGAATCCACCTCGGCCAGCGTCGCGTAGACGTCGGGGCGACGGTCGCGCAGGTGGAACATCCCACCGCGCATGGCGGTGAAGGTACCCGCGATGTCGACGTCGGCGACGGCGAGCCCTTCGTCGAGTAGTGTCGAATCCAGCACGTTGCCACCGGGATCGACGATCTTGGCGTTGCCGACGTAGCGCAGCGACCCGAACGTCCCCGACTGGTTGGACGACACCCAGAACACCTGATTGTCCAGTGCCCGTGCCACATCGAAGGTGTTGAACCGGTAGGTCCAGCGGTCCTCCTGCAGGTTCTCCGCGGTGGCGGTGCGCGCCGCGGGCCACGCCGACAGGCTCGCGATGATCTCGGCCCCGTCGAGAGCCATGATCCTCGCCGCCTCGGGAAATGCCTTGTCGTAACAGATCTGGAGACCCACGCGTCCGGCGGGTGTGTCGAACACCCCGTATCCCGAACCCGACGAGTACGACATGTTCTCGCCCAGTGGCTGATGCACCTTGCGGTAGCTGCCGTAGATGTGTGTGCCGTCGAGCACCGCCGCCGCGTTGTACCGGGTCTCGCCGTCGTCGGCGAGTTCGCAGAAGCCGATGGCGATCACCATGTCACCGACGATCGACTGCACGCGTGCGATCTCGGGTCCGTCGAGGCGGATCGCGGGGGGCAGCGACCGGCTGGTGGTACGCACCGTGTCGCCGTGGTTGCCCAGCGACGAGAGGTAGCCGCCGATCGCGGCCTCCGGGAACACCAGCAGATCCACCCCGCGGGCGCGGGCTCGTGCGGTGTAGTCGGCGATGACGGCGTAGTTCTGTTCGAGGTCGCGGGTGAAGTTCGCCGCGACCGCTGCCAGTGTGGTCATGAGATCACCTCGGGGATCAGACGTCTGGGAGATCAGACCATGTAGGTCGAGTTGATGATGGCGCCCTTGCGGGCGTAGTGGATCACCGCGTCCTGCACGTCGAGCGGGTGCGCCGGGATCACGCCTTCGATGAGGTCTTCCTCACGAGCACCGTGCAGGGCCATGCCGAAGCGGCAGCAGAACACGGTGCCGCCCTCGGCGATGAAGGTCTCCAGGGCGTTGTTGATGTTCTGTTCGCCGGGGAATCCGGAGTCGCCGGTGGTCGGGAAGCCGCGCGTGGCAAGGCAATTGATGGCACCAGGTCCGTAGAAGTAGATCGCCGATTCGAACCCCTTGCGCAGTGCGCGGGTGGCCTGCAGCACGGCGACGAACGACACCGAGGACTCGTGCGCGATGCCGTGCACGAGGGTGAAGTAGGTTTCGCCGTCCTCGGCCTGATAGTCGGGGAAGATCTTGGTGGCGCCATAGATGTTGGATCCCTTGGGTAGCGACGGATGCGGGATCTCGGCGAGGGACTTGGCGATGTTCTCGGTGATGGTCTCGTCGAAACTGGACACGAAGAGCTCCTGACGGGTGCGGTGATACGGCGAATGGAGAGAGGCGGGAGAGGTTGTACGCCAAGGGCAACGATGCAACTGGCTACGAGAGACAGTTCACCGCCGCACTGTTTCCGGGTGGTTACCGAAGGAATAATTGAACGGCCGAGTCGCGTAACACGAAACCGGTCGAGTGATCAGTGTTCGCCGTAGGGCTGTCGCGCGACCCGCGGATCGCCGTAGGTGATGGCCCGCTCACCGCGGGTGTCGGAGAGAATCGTGACCGCCCAGGAGAGCACGGTGCCGGTGCGGTTGCGGATGCCGGCGAGGAAGGTGATGTGGATGCCGCCCCACGCGAACCACCCGAGCGTTCCCGACACCCGCAGCTTGCCCACCTCCATCACCGCCGAGCGGCGGGCGATGTAGGCCGCGCTCCCGAGATCGTGGTAGCGGAACGGCTTTCGGTGGGTGTGACCGGTGGTGAGCGACCGGATGAGATTGCCGACATACCAGCCACCCTGCATGGCCACCTCCGCGACGCCGGGAAGCCCGCCGTGCGAACTCATGTCGCCGATGACGAAGATCTCGGGATGTCCGGGAACGGTCAGATCGTCGCCGACCTCGATGGTTCCGGAATGGCCTTGCTCGACCCCGAGGGCGTCGGCGAGCGTGGCGGCGAAGGGCACCGCCTCCACTCCCGTGGTCCACAGGGTGGTGCGCGCGTCGTAGGTGGTCACCTCGCCGGTGGCCTTCGCCGTGGTCTGCACCGTGGATTCCCCGACGTCGGTCACGTGCACCCCGAGGTGGGTTTCCACCCCGATCCGGTCGAGGGACTTCTGTGCCTGCTTCGACAGCGACGGACTGAACGACGGCAGCACGCGGTCGCTGCCGTGGAAGAGCAGCACGCGGGCTTCGCTCGGGTCGATGCTGCGGAACTCGCGTTCGAGTGCGGTGGTGGCCAGTTCCCGGATCTGTCCGGCCAGCTCCACTCCGGTCGGCCCGGCGCCGGCCACCGCGAAAGTCAGCCATTCCCGACGCTGTTCGGCGTCGGGCAGCGTCTCGGCGATCTCGAAGGCACCGATGATCTGGCGGCGGATGGCCAGGGCGTCGTCGAGTGTCTTCATGCCGATGGCATGGGTCACCGCGTTGTGGTTGCCGTGATAGGCGGTCCGCATGCCTGCGGCCACCACCAGGTAGTCGTAACGCAGTTCGGTGGAGGTGCCGTCGGCGCCGAGCACGGTGAGGGTCTTGGCGGTCGGGTCCACGCCGGTGGCCTCCCCGAGCAGCACGTTCGCGTTGCGCTGGCGACGCAGCAGATGCCGTACCGGGCTCGCGATGGAACCTTCCGAGAGCAAACCGGTGGCGCACTGATAGAGCAGCGGCTGGAACAGGTGGATGGTTCCCCGGTCGATCACGGTCACCGACACGGGGGCTCGCTTGAGTCGGCGCGCAGCGTTGAGCCCGCCGAATCCGGCGCCGACGATCACCACGTGGGGTCGCATGCCGGTCAGCCTACCCATCCGGATCGTCGGGCGGCGTCCTCGCGGCCGCAACCACGCCTCGTCGACGGTGCCACACTGGTGACATGCATCGAGGACGCCGCCGATGACCGGCCCCGCCCACGACGGGCAGTCCGAGCCCCACCCCGGGCAGTCCGAGTCCGTCGCACCCGAGGACAACACGGCACCCACGCCGGCGATCGTGCTGGTGTCCGCCGAGCGCGCCGACGCGCTGGCCGACGAGTTCGGTCGCTACCGCCGCGACTACCGCATCGAGTGTGCCCGCTCTGCGGTCGAGGCCATCGTCTCGCTGGGCAGGCTCGCCACCGACGGCGTGCCGATCGCGCTGATCGTCGTGGACTCCGCACTGCCGGACATGTCGGTGCTGGAGGCGATGGGCTCGTTCCGCAGCATCGTGCCGACGGCGCGGCGGGTGGTGGTGATCGCATGGGAGCGGTTCGCCGAGCAGTCCACCACCTTGCGGCCCGCGCTGCAGAAGGGCAAGTTCGACACGTTCTTGCTGATGCCGCGCGGAGCACGCGACGAGGAGTTCCATTACGCGATCATCGAAATGCTCTCGGATTGGGGAGCCACCGTGGGCACCCCGGTGGTCGACACGATTCGCATCATCACCCCCGCCGAGACACCGCTGACGCTGTCGATCCGCGACTTCCTGGACCGGACCGGCATGCCCAACCGCACCTACCGTCCGGACAGTGCTGAGGGTCGTACGGCCATGGCGCTCGTGGACGGCGAGGGCGCCTACCCGCTGATCCATTCGGTGAGCCCCAAATTGCGTGACAAGGTGGTGGTCGCGCACGCCGTCCGGGATGTGGCGACGTTGATGTACGGCAGGCCATCGGATGTCGACGAGGACGAGGTGGTGGATCTCGCAATTGTCGGGGCCGGCCCCGCCGGTCTCGCGGCCGCCGTTTACGGTGCCTCCGAAGGCCTTTCGACGGTGGTGATCGAGTCCGAGGCGATCGGCGGGCAGGCGGGCACGAGTTCGATGATCCGCAACTATCTCGGTTTTCCGCGCGGTATCTCGGGGATGCGGCTGGCGCAGCGGGCGCGCACGCAGGCGGTGCGGTTCGGCGCGCGTTTCTACGCGGGCTGGTCGGTCGATCGACTCGAGGTCGGCGGTGACGGCGCGCCGCATCGTATCTGCACCGCGGGCGGCGACGTGCTGGCCCGAGCCGTGGTGATCAGCAGCGGGGTGGCCTACCGCCGCCTCGGCGTGCACGCATTGGAAGAACTGGTGGGCCGCGGCGTGAACTACGGCGCGGCGATGTCGGCGGCCCGCGAGATGGAGGGCCGCGACGTGTTCGTGGTCGGTGGCGGCAATTCGGCCGGACAGGCCGCGGTGCATCTGGCGCGGTTCGCCCGCTCGGTGACAATCGTGATCCGTCGGCCCGACCTGACGGCAACGATGTCGCAGTACCTGATCGGTGAGATCGCCTATCATCCGCGGATCACCGTGCGCGGGTCGTCGGAAGTGGTCGACGGAGGTGGCGATGCACAGCTGGAATGGCTCCGATTACGCGACCGGTCAACAGGTTCCACCGAGCGAGTGACGGCGGGCGGGCTGTTCCTGCTGATCGGCGCGGAACCGCATTGCGATTGGCTGCCCGACCAGATCGCCACCGACGACCGCGGTTTCGTCCTCACCGGGCGCGACGTCCCGAAGGAACACTGGCCCGGCGAGTTGCCGCCACCGAACCTGGCGACGAGTGCGCCGGGGGTGTTCGCCGCCGGCGACATCCGTGGCGGCTCGATGAAGCGGGTCGCGTCGGCCAGCGGTGAGGGCGCGAGCGCGGTGCCGCTGGTGCACGCGTTCCTCGCCGCACAGTCACACACCGCCGACGAGACCGCGTGACGAAGGCCGGGACCTTCGTACTCGGTGAGGAGTTCGCCAACCTCAGCGGAGAAGTCTCAGAATGAAACCTCTCATGACACCGCCCCGCGACGCTTTGGCTACGAGCGAAAGTCGCCATCGCCGAGAGCATCGAGTCCGCTGAGGAACTCGTCGACGCGCGGCCAGGTCTGCGCGAATGCGGCATCTCCGGCAATGAGGCCAAGATGACTGGTCTCGACGGTGTCGAAGTGGACCGCCGATGCGGCAGTGAACAATTCGACGCCGTGGTGGGCCGCGCGCCAGCTCGCGATGGCGTCGCGATGACTGCCGAAGAGCTGTATCGGTTGCGTGATGGAGGTGATGTCGACAATTCGTCCATCGAAATCGACTACGCCCGAAGCGAGTTCGTCGCGGTAGACGAAGTTCTGCCACATCTCGAGCGACACCTTGCCCGCGTAACCGGGCATCGAGTTCTGGAATCGGTCGATCACCTGCATGCGCGCCAGGGCGTCGGCATTGTCGGCGTTGCGCATGATGTACGACGGTTTGCGAATCTCCCGGTCCCATGCGGTGGCACGGTAGGCGATCCGGACCAGCGGGGCCGGAATACCTCCCATGGTGCGGAGCGCGGCGGTGATGGGAACACCGCCGACCGGACGCATGAGTCGTTTCACGAGCGGGTAGGGCACCACCGCGTCGTAGTCCAGCGGGGTGCCCACCGCGGTGATCGACCGCACCGGTAGGTCCGGGTGGGCGGCCACCGTGAGGAACGTGAGGGTGCCGCCGAGGCTCCACGCGGCGAGGTCGATCTGTCCGCCGCCTCCGGCGAAGTGATCGTCGATGGTTCGGGTGATCGCCTCGGGCACGATGTGGTCGAAGTAGTCGGCGAACCCCATGTGGCGTTCGGCGCGGCCGACGTCGCCGAAGTCGACGACGTAGGGCACCCGACCGGTCGCCAGCAGGTGTTCGGTCACCGATTGCCCGGGACCGAGGTCGTAGCAGCGGGCGGGCACGGCCAGCGGCGGTATCAGCAGGACCGGGGGGCGCTGTGCCGCGGCAGCCACCTGCGCGTCGGTGCCGTAGCGGCGCAGCGTCCGGTGCGGCTCGTCGCAGATCACCGTGAACGGGGTCTCCCGATCGGCGGCCACCTGATGACCGCCGAGGATGCGGGCGGCGGTGCGCACCCGGGCCCACCGCGACGATCCCGCCGACGCCATGTCCTGCTTCACCGTTCCCCGATCGACCGCTCCCCGATTCACTCAGTGCAATCTACGTGATCGGCCATCTACGTGATCGCAACCGCCGACCGTCCGCTCGCGGCCCACGTGCGCCGATGCCGCTGTGACGGCCGCACCGGCGGCGGCGAGCAGTCCGGCTCCGCGTGCCAGCCGAGCCGCCAACGTCCCGGCGAAGACGTCGCCGGCACCGGTGGTGTCGACCACGCGGATCCGCGGCACCGTGATCGTGTCGATGCCGGCTGCGGTGGCGACGATGGTGGGCTCGCCGCCGCGGGTGATGATCACCGAACGGCTTTGCGAGAGCAGTTGTCGGGCCGTGTCTGTGATGTCTGTGGCGGTGACGTCGGCAGAAGCCGGCGCGTCAGCGTAGTAGGCGGCCTCCAGATGGTTGACGATCAGCGGATCGGCCGCCGCGAGAATCCGCGGATCGACGGGTGCCGCCGGACTGGGGTTCAGGACGAATCGCCGGCCGCGGTCATCGGCCCACCCGGCCGCCGCGGCGATGGCCTCCATCGGCGACTCCAGTTGGGTCACCACCACGTCGGGGCGCGTCGCATCCAGGGCGGACACCACGTCGTGTGCACCGAGTTCCGCATTGGCGCCGGTGATCACCACGATGCTGTTGTCCCCGTCGTCGTCCACCTCGATCACGGCGTGACCGCTGGTTCCCGCGACCCGCCGTACGTGCGTCACATCGACGCCACCCTTCTCAAGGGCCTCGATCATCAGATCACCCGCCGCATCGGTGCCTGTGGCGCCGATGAGGGAGGTGCTCGTCTCAGCAGCAGCAGCGAGCGCCTGATTGGCCCCCTTGCCACCTGGCCGCTGCATGAGTGAACGGCCCAACACCGTCTCACCGACGGCGGGACGCCGTGAGACCCGCAGCACGAGGTCGAGGTTGAGGGTGCCGACAACGGCAACCTTCCGGTGCCTGGGCGACTCGCCGGATGCGCTCACCCGTCGAGTATCGCGCGTGCGAGATCCGACCGGCCTCGCACGGCGCGTTCTCGCGGCCTGATCTGCGCGAACAGAATTGTCGGTGGTCGCATGTATGTTCGAAGCATGTCCATAGGAGAGCCGCCGACGTCGGTCGGCATGCCGGCCCCGACCCCTGCCGGGGCGCTGCCGATCGCTGCGCAGCTCGGTGATGACGAGGAGTTGTCGAAAACCGATCTGATCGAGGTGATCGCCCACTGCGCCGCCACCACCGCGACCGCTCAGTTCCGCATGCTGCAGGCAATCAGCCTCATCCACGAGGAACACGAAGAGGATTACGGACATGACGTCGGCCGGCACACCACCGGACAGGCCGACTCGGCCGCCGCCATCGCCGAGCACGCGGCGCGCGGACGCGCCGGGGAGAACCCCCGTGCCGAATTCGGGCCCGACGGACTCGAACGCACCATCGCCGACATCGGCGCGGTGCTCTCGGTACCTCCGCGACAGGCACGTGACCTCATCGTGACGGCCCACGCGCTGCGCTACCGCCTGCCCCAGACCGCCGGCGCGCTGGCCTGCGGACGTATCGATCTGCGTCGATTCACCATCGCCGTCGCACGTACCGAATTGTGCTCGCCGGAACACATTCGCGACGTCGACACCGAGATCGCCCTTGCCGTGTTCTCCCGCGATCAGATGTCGCTCACCCGTTACACCGCGATGATCGATGCGATCGTCACGCGCATCGACGATGCCGCACCGCGACGGCGGCGCGAACTCGTCGAGTCCGACCGCAACATCCGAATCCGTCCGGATCGGTTCACCACCGGCCAGGCACGCGTGTCGGGAACTCTGCCGGTCACCTCCGGCGTACGCGTCGACGCCCGGCTGACCGCGATGGCCGACTCCGTGCACGACGCGGACCCGCGAACACGCACCCAACGCCGCGCCGACGCGCTGATCGCGCTCGCCGAGGGCCACGACACACTCGCCTGCCGCTGCCCGGCATGCGTCACCGCCATCGAATCGGGAGCGGCGGCCCCCACACCCGACACACCTGCCTCGCCGCGCGCGATCATCCACGTGGTGGCCAACCAGTCCACCCTCGACGGAGACGACGATGAGCCGGGCTACCTCGACGGTTACGGCGTGATCGACGCCGCCACCGTAGGTGAACTCATGGCGGGCGCCGAGTTCGAACTCCTTCACCCCGACCATGCGCAATCCGCCCGCGCCGCACTGCGGTACACCCCCAGCCGCAAGCTCGACGCCCTGATCCGCTCCGGCGAACTGTGCTGCTCGTTTCCCGGCTGCACCAACCCCGTCTGGCGAACCGATCTCGACCACACCGTGCCCTTCGACCACAAGGACCCGACTCGTGGCGGAAAAACCAAGCGGCACAACATTAAACCAGTCTGCCGCTTCCATCACCGCGTCAAAACCTTCGGATCGTGGCGCGACTACCAGCTCGCCATGAACACCAGCATCTTCCAATCCCCCACCGGACACTGGTTCGTCGGCAACTCCTTCACCGGACTCGACCTGTTCCCCCGCCTCCGCGACAAACCACCCGACCACCCGGCACGACGAACCATCGACACCATGCATGCGCGACGACGCGCCATCGCCGAACGCGCGCAGCAAGAATGGGACGACGCGAACCCGCCACCGTTCTAGCCGGGATTCGCCTCGCTCATTCCGCCGACCGTCCCAGCAGGTCCGCAGGGGTGAAGGGTGCCGGCACGGCACCGACATCCACCGACATGGCCAGCATCTCCCCCAGCGTCGGCGCGTGCTTGAACAGGTTGTGGCCGGCCAGACAGAACACCGGCCCCGACTGCCAGATGGCCACGCCGTCGTCGCCCCACGGCAGCGACGTCACCCAGCAGTGCACGATGCCGGTGGGCGTCGGATCCAGTCCGGGAAGGGCCCGCGCAACGTAGTCCGACGTGTCCTCCGCCAGACGCGCCAGTGCGTCCGGGTCCGCGATGCCGCCGATGCCGGTCGCGGGCACCGAATCCGACAGTCCCAGTCCGTATTCCGAACGGTCCGGGTAGGCCGCGGCATAGACACCGGTGAATCCGAAGTCGCCGCTGCCGTCCTGCAGGGTCGGGAGCCGATCGACCTCGCCGCGCACCGCGAACGACACCCGCACATGCGCGCCGAGGGTCACCGGGATGTCGAGACCCACGCCACGGGCCAGCGCTGCGGTCTCCCGTCCGGCGCAGACCACGGCCGCACCGTGCTCGGCCACCAGGGTCGGGCAGCGCACCTGCACGCCGTCACCGTTGCGGCGCAACGAAATCACCTGCTGGGTCTCGATCCGATCGCCCAGCGCCCGGGCGAGCAGCTCGATGGCCGTACGAGTATGAATCGATCCGCCACCCGGATCGAAGACCACCGGACCGTCGAAGTCGGCGAGAATGGGCAGCAGCGTGCGCAATTCGTGGGCGTCGACGGTGTGTGCGCCGATCTCGGGATGGCGTTGCAACTCCGCCAACCTGCCCGATGCCGCAGCGCCCAGCGAGACCGCACCATCGCCACTGACCAGCGGTGCACCGAGCTCGTCCTCCCACCGTCGCCAGTGCGCTCGGGCGCGTACCGCGAGTTCCACCAGCCGCGGGTCGTCGTGCGCGTGGCGGAAGATTCGCGATTGGCCTGCCGACTGTCCGAATCCGGGCACCCCGGTCTCGTAAACGGTGACAGTGAGTCCTTGTTCGGCAAGTTGATAGGCCGCCGACAGCCCGACGATCCCGGCACCGATGACCGCCACATCCGAGGTTCGCGTCATGGATTCCACGCTACAAGCGCGCTGCCCGGCCGAGCACCGACGCGTACCGTCGAAGACAGACCCCCAACCCGATCCCGACATGAACGGAGTAACGCCATGGCCGACGAACTGAACGGATTGACGATCGCCTTCCTGGTGGCGCCCGAGGGCATTGAACAGGTGGAACTCACCGAACCGTGGCGTGCGGTCACCGAGACCGGTGGCACACCGAAACTGGTGTCCACCGCCGAGGGAACGGTGCAGGCATTCAACCATCTCGACGCGGCCGACACCTTCGACGTGGATGCCACCGCCGAGGCGGTGAGCGCGGATTCCTTCGATGCGCTGGTGCTGCCCGGTGGTGTGGCCAATCCGGATTTCCTGCGCACCGAGCCGTCGGCGGTCGCGTTGGTCACGCAGTTCTTCGACGCCGGTAAGCCGGTGGCGGCCATCTGCCACGCACCCTGGACGCTCATCGAGGCCGACGTGGTGCGCGGCCGCACCCTCACCTCGTGGCCCAGCCTGCGCACCGACCTCACCAATGCGGGTGCCACCTGGGTCGACCAAGAGGTGGTGGTGGATCGCGAGGGACCCAACACCCTGATCACCAGCCGCAATCCCGACGACATCCCGGTGTTCAACGCGGCACTGGTCACCGAGTTCGGCCGCCGCCCGGTGGCACATTGACCCACCTCCCGCACACCGACCTCACCCGCCACCTCATCCGGTACGGCGGCACCTTCAGTCCGGAACTCATCGCGCGCGCCGAGGGCAGCTTCGTCTACACCGCCGATGGACGACGCGTCCTGGACTTCACCTCGGGCCAGATGTCGGCGATCCTCGGTCACTCACACCCCGACGTGGTGGCCACCGTCTCCCGGCAGATCGCCACCCTCGATCACCTGTTCAGCGGCATGCTCAGCGAACCGGTGCTCGACTTGGCTTCCCGGCTCGCCGATTCGCTGCCCGATCCGCTGGAGAAGGTGCTGCTGCTGACCACCGGGGCCGAATCGAACGAGGCCGCGATCCGGATGGCGAAGTTGGTCACCGGCAAACACGAGATCGTGTCGTTCGCGCGCTCGTGGCACGGCATGACCCACGCGGCGGCCGCCGCCACCTACAGCGCCGGCCGGGGCGGCTACGGTCCGGTGGCGGCGGGCAATTTCGCGCTACCCACCCCCGACGCGTTCCGCCCGGACTTCACCCGTCCGGACGGGTCGCTCGACTGGGAACGTCAACTCGACTTCGGTTTCGGGCTGATCGACGCCCAGTCGGTGGGGTCGCTCGCCGCGTGCATCGTCGAACCGATCTTGTCCTCGGGCGGGGTCATCGAGCCGCCGCCCGGCTATCTTGCTGCGCTGCAACGCAAATGCCGCGAACGCGACATGCTGCTCATCGTCGACGAGGCGCAGACCGGCCTGTGCCGCACCGGGGACTGGTACGCATTCGAACGTGACGACGTTGTTCCCGACATCATCACCCTGTCCAAGACGCTCGGCGCCGGCCTACCGCTGGCGGCCACCATCACCACCGCCGAGATCGAACAGGCCGCCCACGACCGCGGGTTCCTGTTCTTCACCACCCACGTCTCCGATCCGCTTGTCGCCGCGGTGGGCAACACGGTGCTCGACGTGCTCGAGCGCGACGATCTCGACCAACGCGCCAGGGCGGCAGGCAAACTGCTCCGCGATGGACTCACCGAGATCCAACACAATCATCCGGTGGTGGGCGACATCCGCGGACGCGGCCTGCTGCAGGGACTCGAGTTGATCGACGGCGACGACACCGGCACCGCCGATCGGCTCGGCGCGGCGGTCACCCGGCGTTGCTTCGAGCTCGGGTTGCACATGAACGTCGTGCAACTGCCGGGCATGGGCGGCACGTTCCGGATCGCCCCGCCGCTCACCGCGACCGACGACGAACTGCGCCTGGGCATCGACATCCTGGATCAGGCCATCGGCGAGTGCACGGGGGCGCGCTGATCGCCTCACCGCATGCTCGGCTCGCTACTCCCCTGCGTCGAGTCGTGCGGCGATGCCGGCGGGAAAACCGCCGGTGGCCACCGGTCCCCACGAGGTCGGCGTGATGCGGATCAGCGATTTGCCCTGGACCCGCATCGCCGCGCGGTACTCATCCCAGTCGGGGTGTTCGCCCGAGATCGATCGGAAATAGTCGACGAGGCCGTCTTCGGCGTCGGGCATGTGCAGGATCTCGGCGGTGCCGTCGATCTGCACCCACGGCCCGTTCCACTCGTCGGAGACCACGCAGACGCTCACGTCCGGATCCCGCTGCGCGTTCAGGGTTTTCGCCCGTCCCGGGTAGGTGGCGATGACGATGCGACCGTCGTCGTCGACGCCTCCGGTGACCGGCGAGATCTGCGGTTTTCCGTTGCGTCTGTACGTGAGTAACAGCAGGTGATGGCGCGGCCGGACGAAGTCCAGCAGCGCGTCGAGATCGACGGGGTCGGCGGTCGCGATCGTTCTGGCCACGAGGCAATGATACGACCGCCGACCACCTGTCAGTCCTTGGTCACCGGGGCGCGGTCGCCGATGGTGCCGTTCAGATCGATCGCGTCGTTACGGATCTTGCGGGTGGTACCCGCGGTCGGGATCAGCTCGTACTCGGCGAGCAGTTCACCCACCTGGTTGGATTCGAGCTTCCCGAAGATCTTGTTCCGCACCACCTTCGGCCCGGGCAGATCCACCATCTTGCCGTCACGCAACCGGCTCGATGCGGCCACCATGCTGCGGATGTCGTAGGTGGAGTTGAACACCTCGGGCACACCACGCTCGATGCCGAGCAGGGTGTAGACCGCCTCCATCGGGGTGCGCACGGAGTACTCGGTGGTGAAGATGCAATCTCGGCTGGTCTCGGCGAACTGCCCGATGAAGGCGAAGTTCACCGCTCCCTCGGGCACCACGTCGGGCCGGTCGCCGGCCTGGCGCGGCATGAAGAACGACGTCACGTACGGCATCATCACCGGAACCGCCTTCGCGCCGCTCGCCGCGAGTTCGGGGATGTCGGCATCGGGGACGCCGAGGTGATAGAGCCACTCCTGCACGATCTCCTCACCGGTGCACTCGCTCATCGTCTTCTTCACGTAATCGCCGGGCTTGTCCACGAACAGGCCGTACACCCACACGACGATCTGGTCCTTGGGCTGCTGCTTGAAGTGCGGCTGCCGGTTGACCGTCCAGCTCATCAGCCAGTTCGAGTCGGTGGCGGTGACGATCCCGCCCGTCACCACCCGGCCGCTGAACGGATCCCGCTTGGTGATCTTCTGGATGTACTCGGGGATGCGCTTGTCCAGCGTGGTGACCGTGCACGATTCCCACTTGGTCTTGGGGATGTCGCCGCAGAACACCTCCGGCCGGCCGAAGGACGGATCCTGTGCCGCGATCCGGCGCCACAGGTCCCACGCCGGTGCCGGCCCCTCGTCGAGTTCCGCCGGCGTGTGGTGGTCGCCGTTGTTGGAGTTCTCGGTCAACGATCCGATCGTCATGAACACCAGGTCGTCGGCGCCCAACTCGGTGACACCGGTGGAACCGGGCTCTCCCGCGGTGCTCTTGGAGCCGGCATTCCAATGAACGGCGGTGGCCTGCTTGCGATCTGCCGAGATGTCGAAGTCGACGTCGGTCACCTCGGTGTCGAAGTGGAACGTCACGCCCTGGTCGAGCAGCCAGGTGTAGAGCGGCAGCACCAGCGATTCGTACTGGTTGTACTTGGTGAACTTGAGCGCGGAGAAGTCGGGCAGCCCGCCGATGTGGTGGATGAAACGGTGGATGTAGAGCTTCATCTCCAGCGCCGAATGCCATTCCTCGAAGGCGAACATGGTGCGCCAGTACATCCAGAAGTTGCTCTTGAGGAATTCCTCGGAGAACACCTCGTCGATCCGCACGTTCTCCATCTCTTCGCGGCTGGCGAGGAAGAGTTTGAGAACCTCCTTCTGCGCCTTGTCGCTCAGCGTGAACTTGCCGTCGGTGTGTGCGTCCTCGCCGCGGTTGACGGTGGCGCGCTGCAAGGAGTAGTTCGGGTCGTCCTTGTTGAGCCAATAGAATTCGTCGAGCACGCTGGCGCCCTCGATCTCGATCGACGGGATGGACCGGAACAGATCCCACAGGCATTCGAAGTGGTTTTCCATCTCACGGCCACCGCGGATGACGAATCCCTTCTCGGGTTCCTTGATGCCGTCGAGCGCACCGCCGGGCAACTTGAGGCGTTCGAAGACGGTGATCTTGTCACCCGACATCTGCCCGTCGCGGATCAGGAACGCCGCACCGGACAGCGAGGCCAGACCCGCGCCCACAAACCAGGCCGTCTTGTCGTCCACCCCCTGCGGCTTCCGGGGTCGGGCAAATGCCTCGTAGTTTCCACTGCTGTAGTACATCGCACGTCCTCTCACGGGGTGTGATCGCTTATGGGTTTGCCCCCCTGTTCAAGCCGTACCACGCGGAGTTGACATCGACCCGCAACGTCGGTGAATTCACTTGCGAAATCCCCGGTGCGGCCCGCCACACCGGTGCGACACACACGACTCGCCCCGATCGCCGCGCATCAATGCGTCGCCGACCCTAGAGTGTTGAACACAATTCCCATCGATGGCGCACGTCCGGCACCGTCCGACGAGAGGAATGCCCGTGACCCTCACCGCGCCGGCAGGTGACACCAGTCTCCGCGAACTCACGCTGCGCGGGGCCATCCTCGGCGGACTGATCACCCTGGTGTTCACCGCCGCGAACGTGTATCTCGGGCTCAAGGTCGGTTTGACCTTCGCCACCGCGATCCCCGCGGCCGTCATCTCGATGGCCATCCTCCGCAACTTCCGCAACCACTCCATCGTCGAGAACAACATCGTGCAGACGATCGCCTCGGCGGCCGGCACACTCTCGGCGATCATCTTCGTGCTGCCCGGCCTGATCATGGTCGGCTGGTGGACCGGATTCCCCTACTGGATCACCGTCGCGGTCTGTGCCGTGGGCGGCATCCTCGGCGTGATGTACTCGATCCCGTTGCGGCGGGCACTGGTCACCGGATCGGATCTGCCCTACCCCGAGGGTGTGGCGGCCGCAGAGGTCCTCAAGGTCGGCGAGACCCGCGAGGGCGTCGAGAGCAACAAGGCCGGGCTGCGCGCGATCGTCATCGGCGGTGTCACCTCGGCGTTCCTCGCCATCCTGGGCAACCTCAAGCTCATCAACACCGGTCCCGAGGTGGCGTTCAAATTCGCCTCCGGCGGCACACTCGTCAGTGCCGGGCTGCAACTGTCGCTCATCGGCATCGGTCACCTGGTGGGTGTGACCGTGGGTATCGCGATGCTGGTGGGCCTGGTGATCG
Source organism: Gordonia sp. NPDC003425 (assembly GCF_053588635.1). Taxonomy (NCBI): domain Bacteria; kingdom Bacillati; phylum Actinomycetota; class Actinomycetes; order Mycobacteriales; family Gordoniaceae; genus Gordonia; species Gordonia sp. NPDC003425. The sequence continues at coordinate 60,980 of NZ_JBSFQI010000011.1, forward strand.
GCTACTTCATCATCCTGCCCATCCAATCGTCGGGTCAGGTCACTCCCGGCACCGCCGTCGCCGACGTCGTCGACAAGGTCTTCACCGACGACGTGCGGTTCGTCGGAGCCGGCGTGATCGCCGTGGCCGCGGTGTGGACACTGATCAAGCTCGTCCTCCCGATCGCCCGCGGTATCGCCGATTCCATCGCGTCGGCCCGCGCGCGCAAGGGCGGCGTCACCGTCGATATCACCGAGCGCGACATCCCGTTCCCGATCGTCGGCACCACCATCGTGGTGATGCTCGTACCGATCGGCCTGCTGCTCTGGGACTTCGTGCACGACACGGCGATCGCCGGACATTCCGGCGGCATCATCGCCGCCACGCTGGTGTTCGTGTTCGTCATCGGGCTGGTGGTGGCCGCCGTGTGCGGCTACATGGCCGGCCTGATCGGCTCGTCCAACAGCCCCATCTCGGGTGTGGGCATCCTCGCGGTGATCCTGGCCGCGCTGCTCATCAAGGCGGTCTTCGGCAGTTACGACAGCCAGCAGTCGGCGGCGCTGATCGCCTACACACTGTTCGCCACCGCCATCGTCTTCGGCGTCGCCACCATCTCCAACGACAACCTGCAGGACCTCAAGACCGGTCAACTCGTCGGCGCCACACCCTGGAAGCAGCAGGTGGCGCTGATCATCGGCGTGCTGTTCGGCTCCGCGATCATCCCGCCGATCCTGGGCGTGATGAACACCGCGTTCGGCTTCCAGGGGGCACCGGGCGCGGGCAAGGACGCACTGCCGGCACCGCAGGCCAGCCTGATCTCCTCACTCGCACAGGGTGTGTTCGGCGGTGACCTCAACTGGAAGATGCTGTGGATCGGGGTGGCGATCGGCGTCGGGATCATCCTGATCGACGAGGTCCTCGGCCTCACCGTGAAGAAGTTCCGGCTGCCTCCGCTGGCCGTCGGCATGGGCATCTACCTGCCGATGGCGGTCACGCTGATGATCCCGCTCGGCGCCTTCATCGGTGCCGCGTACAACAAGTGGGCCGAACGCAGCGGCGGCGACGTCGAGGACAAGAAGCGCCTCGGCGTACTGCTGGCGACCGGCCTGATCGTCGGTGAGGCTCTGTGGGGTGTCGTGTTCGCCGCCATCGTCGCCTCCACCGGCGACGACAGCGTGCTGGCGGTGGTCGGCGACGGCTGGGACAACGGCGCGCAGATCCTGGGCATCGTGCTGTTCGTGCTCATCGTGATCGGTGTGTACCGCGCACTCCAGAAACTGGCCGAACGTCCCACCGGGCCGAACTGATCCGATCTCGAGACACCTCCCACCCCGAGGTGCTGTCATGAGTCTGGACACCGGGTGTCCGCACGCCGACCGGCGCGTGAATGCCCGACGGAAGGACTCGCCATGGCCAGCCAACCGACCCTCGAGGACGTCGACCACCTGCAGCGATCTGCGCGTGACACGGCCGCACTGCCCGCAGCACTCGCCGACTGGCTGAGCACGCGGCTGCCGCCGGGTTCGTCACCGACGGTGGTGGTGGAGCCGGGGGCAGACGCCAACGGCATGTCGTCGGAGACGGTGATGCTCACCGGCGAGTGGACCGAGAACGACGAACGACGGCACGGGCGGTGGGCCATGCGGCTGCAGCCGCGCCCCGCCGACATCCCGGTGTTCGAGCGCTATCACCTCGACCACCAGTACGAGGTGATGCGGCGCGCCGCCGAGCTGACCACACTGCCGATCCCGGCGGTGCGCTGGCTCGAGTCGACCGGTGAGATCCTCGGTTCGCCGTTCTTCGTGATGGACCGCGTCGACGGCCGGGTGCCACCCGACGTGATGCCGTATACGTTCGGCGACAACTGGTTCTTCGACGCACCGGCCGACAAACGCCGCGCACTGCAGGACGCCACCGTCGGCGTGATCGCCACCCTGCATTCGATCCCCGACGCCGCCGCCACCTTCGGCTTCCTCGAAGCGGGTGCGTCCGACGGCGCCACGGACGACGGGCCCACCCCGCTGCACCGCAGACTCGTCGACCTCGACCGGTTCTATCGTTTCGCCGCCGACGGGCTCGGACCGTCACCTCTCCTCGAACGCGCACTCGGCTGGCTGCACGAGCACTTTCCCGACGAGATCGCCGCCGCGGAACCGGTGCTCAACTGGGGTGACGCGCGAATCGGCAACGTGATCTACGACGACGGGTTCGCGCCGGCCGCCATTCTGGACTGGGAGATGGCCACCCTGGGCCCCCGGGAACTCGACGTCTCATGGCTCATCTTCGCGCACAACGTCTTTCAGGAGCTGTGTGGACTCGGCAACCTACCGGGACTGCCTGATGTGTTGCGCGAGAACGATGTGCGCGACACCTACCGCGAACTCACCGGCGTCGACCTGGGTGATCTGCACTGGTTCTACATCTACGCCGGCGTCATCTGGGGAGTGATCTTCATGCGCACCGCGAACCGGCGCGTGCACTTCGGCGAGGCGCCGCGGCCCACCGACATCGACGCGGAACTCTTCTACCATCGTCAGCTTCTCGAACGTCTACTGGCAGGAGCCGCCTGATGCTCGGACCACTCGATGAGTACCCGATTCATCAAGTACCGCAACCGATTGCGTGGCCGGAGTCGTCGGACCGCAACTTCTACGACCGGTGCTATTTCAATGCGCACGACCGCACCGGCGACATCTTCGTCATCACCGGACTGGGCTACTACCCGAACCTCGGGGTCAAGGACGCCTATGTGCTCATCCGCCGCGGCGACGAGCAGACCGCGCTGCACCTGTCCGACGCGATCGACCAGAACCGGCTCGACCAGCGCGTCAACTCCTACCGCATCGAGGTCGTCGAACCGCTGCGCACCGTACGCCTCGTGCTGGAGGAGACCGAGGGCATCGCGTTGGACCTGACCTGGCACGGCCTGTTCGATCCGCTGCAGGAACAGCCCCACCTGATGCGCCGCGGCAATCGGGTGACGCTGGACGCCCAGCGTTTCGCCCAGCTCGGCTCGTGGAGCGGATGGCTGCGGATCGACGACACCGAGATCGCGGTGCAACCCGCCACGTGGATCGGCAGCCGCGACCGCTCGTGGGGCATCCGTCCGATCGGGGAGCCCGAACCCGCCGGCCGGCCCGCCGACCCGCCGTTCGACGGTATGTGGTGGACCTATGTGCCCGTCGCGTTCGACGACTTCGCGCTCGTCTTCATCGTGCAGGAGGAGCCGGACGGGATGCGCACCCTCAACGACTGCAGCCGGGTGTGGAAAGACGGACGGGTCGAGCAGATGGGATGGCCGCGATTCGACATCCACTATCGGCCCGGAACCCGCATCCCGACCGGTGCCACCATCGCCGCCACCGCGCTCGACGGCTCCCCCGTCACCCTGGAGGTGACCTCCCTACTACCCGCCGTACTGCATGCCGGCGGTGGCTACGGCGGTGATCCCGACTGGCAGCACGGCATGTGGCGCGGTGAGGCCTTCACCGAACGTCTCACCTACGACATGAACGATCCCGCGGTGGTGGGTCGGATGCCGTTCGGCGCGATCGACCATGTCGCCCGCGTCGAGTGCCGCGAGGCCGACGGCACCACACGGGAGGGCTGGGGCCTGTTCGAACACTTCATCATCGGCAGGCACGACCCCTCCGGCTTCGCCGACTGGGTCTCCGTCGCACCGTGACGACACGTGGCACATGCCCCTAGGGGTACGTACCGTGGAGGTCATGAGTACACAAGAAATGACCCTCGACAACTTCGAGTCGACCGTCCAGGGCGGCGGCACCGTGCTCGTCGACTTCTGGGCTGCGTGGTGCGGACCGTGCCGTCAGTTCGCGCCGACCTTCGAGAAGGCGTCGGAGACCCACCCCGACATCGTGTTCGGCAAGGTCGACACCGAGGCACAGCAGCAGCTCGCCGCGGGCTTCGGCATCCGCTCGATCCCCACGCTGATGGCATTCCGTGACGGGGTGCTGGTGTTCAACCAGCCCGGAGCACTGCCGCCCGCGCAGCTCGAACAGCTGATCGGCGCGGTGCAAGACCTCGACATGGACCAGGTGCGCGCCGAGATCGCCGCCGCCGAGGCGCAACAGGGCTAGCCGAACTGCCCCACCACGAACCCCGCGAGCAGTACCAGCATCCCGCCGATCTCACCCACGATCAGTGCGCCCATCGCCACCCGCAGCGCGGCGTCGGGGGCGGCGAACTGATTGGTGGTGTCGCGCCGCGCACCGTGCACGATGTAGCTCGCGATCGCACCGACGAAGAACACCACCATCACCGCGGCAGCGATCAGGTTCACCCACTCGGGCCAGGCACTGAGCTCGACGAACACCGCGACCAGCAACGTCGCGAATGAGTAGAGCAACGCCGAACGGTGCGCGATGTCGACGTAGGGGTGGGCCTGATGATCGTGCGCGACGCGCATCTGCCGGTACTTCCAGACGCCCAGCACCAGTGCCAGCAGAAAGATGAGGCCTGCCGCCAGCACGGTGAGCGCGGTGGCGTAGCCCAGCTCGACGGGTGTGCGCATTCGTCAACGATAACGATCGCGCAGGTTGGGATCGTTCTCCCACCACAGACCCGACGTTTCGACCGGATCGTCGGAGTGCGCGGCGGCGTGGGCATCCTCACGCTGTTCGGCCACCGCCTCGTCGGCCCGGAAACGCCGGAACAGCAGCATCAGGAACGGCAGACCCACCACGTCCCCCAGAATCCACAGGATGCCGGCGCCGATGGTCTGGTCGGTGCGCACACTCGGGCCCCACGTGCGGTGCAGCGACTCGTAATACCCCGCGGCCACCAACGAACCCTGCCAGAGCACGATGCCCAGCACGCCGTCGGCGATGCTCTCCATCGTGGTGATGCCCAGCGACAGCGCTTGCGGGTAGCGGTGCGGAACGGGATCGAGCTGCAGGCGGGCGTAGAAGTAGAGCACGCCGATCATCACCAGCAGCAGTCGCGTCGCGGCGTCCACCGCCGGATCGCGCAACACCAACTCGTACCAGCCGGTGAAGTAGATGAGCCAGGGCGTGACCAGCACCAGCGCCGACGTGGCGATCGGTCCCAGTAGGACGCGGGCCACGCGAGTGTCCAGGGCCGCATCGAGGCGGGCGCGGCCCGCATCACCCAGCGCGTCGCGGGCCACCGTCACCGGCGTGCCCAGGGCCAGACCCAACGGCGCGACGAGCAACAGCAGCACGAACTGCAGGGCCCTGATCCAGAAGAGGGTGTCGGAGTACACACCGATCACACTGATCCCCGACAGCAGCCACACCCCGCCACCGAGCGCGGTGAACACCACCGCACGCGAGACCGGCACCGTCGCGGCGCGGCGCCAACCCAGCCAGTAGGCGACCACCACGGCAACCACGATCACCGTGGTGACGGTGTCGGGCCGCCACGCGGTGACCACGACGTCGGGGGTCAGCGGGGTCGAGGCCGGATGCACGTCCTCCAGTGTGCGCCTGCGGACGACGTTGTCGCACCGCGGGTTTCGCGCTAGCCGACGAGGTCGGCGAGGTCGATGCCGGAATCGGCGAGTTTGTCCGGATCGACGCTGCGACCGGACGTGATGAGCGCCTTGACGTTGTCGAGCTGATCCCAGATGTTGACCTGCATGCCGGCCAGCACGTGATCGGATCCGTCGAGCCAGAACACGACGAACTCGCGGCCGGGCTTGTCACCGCGGAACACGACGCGTTCGTAGCCGTCGGACAGCCCGGTGTACTCCATCCCGAGGTCGTACTGGTCGGTGAAGAAGTACGGCAGGTTGGTGTACTGCGCAGAACCGCCGAGCATGTTGGTGACGGCCACCTCCGGCTGGTTGAGTGCGTTGGCCCAGTGCTCCACCCGCACCCGGCGACGCAGCAGCGGATGCTCCGCGTTGGCGATGTCGCCCACCGCGTAGATGTTCGGATCGCTGCTGCGCAGCCCGGCGTCGGTGAGTACGCCGCCGCCGTCGATCCCGACCCCGGCCGTCTGCGCCACCCCGAGGTTGGGTACCGCACCGGCGGCCACGAGCACGGCGTCGGCGTCGATGGTGGAACCGTCGGAAAGCCGCAACCCGGTGGCACGGCCGCCGCTGGTGGTGATCTCGTCCACCTGGACTTCGGTGCGCAGGTCGACGCCGTGCTCGCGGTGCAGATCGGCGAACACCTGCGCCACCTCATTGCCCAACGCCGCAGCGGCAGCGACGACGACTCGGCAACGCTCACCGACACGCCGCGCTCGCGTGCGCTCGCCGCAACCTCCATACCGATCCAGCCCGCACCCACGACCGCCAGGCGTGCGCCCTCGGGCAACGCATCGGAGAGCGATTCGGCGTCGTCGATGGTGCGCAGGTGGTGCACGCCGTCGGCGTCGGCCCCGGGCAGGTCCAGGTGACGCGACGACGAGCCGGTGGCCAGCAGCAGCGTGTCGTAGCCGAACGTGGAACCGTCGGGCAGGCTCAGCGTCTTCGCCGCGGCGTCGACCTTCTCGATGCGGGTGCCGGGCCGTACCTCCACCCGCTGATCGAGATACCAATCGGTGTCGTGCACGGTGAAGTCGGGCAATGACTTCTTGCCGGCGAGGTACTCCTTGGACAGCGGGGGTCGTTCGTAGGGCAGGTGTTCTTCGGCGCCGAAGACCACGACGTCACCGTCGAAGTCCTGTTCACGCAGCGCCTCGGCCGCCTTGCCGGCGGCCAGTCCGCCACCGACGATCGCAATCGTGCTCATCGTTTGAGTACCTCCGTTGACGTTGTCCCCGTGAGACTTTCACGCAACCAACCCAGCGGATACACCGGGCCGGATTCCTCTGTTCTCTCCACGGTACGCGCGACGGCGGTGACGCGAGCAGGGTTCAGTGCGCCGCTGCGGTCCCCGACGCGGTCGGTTCGCCCGCGACGGGCTGCGGTGCCTGCGAGGCCACGAAGTCCTTCTGCCGGATCAACAGCAGTGCGCACACGCCACCGACCACGGCCACCGCTCCGCTGATCCAGAACAGGACGTTGAGCGCGTCGGCGTAGCCTGCGTGGATCCCTCCTGCCGGGTTGTCGCGCATCGACGACGTCATCCGGGCGGAGAACACCGAGCCGTACACCGCGATACCCACCGCGATGCCGACCTGACGGAAGGTGTTGTTGATACCCGACGCCATGCCCGACCGATACACCGGGACCACACCGACGGCGGTGGATGCGAGCGGCGGGTTGACCAAGCCGCTGCCGATACCGCTCAGCACGAGCCCCACGATGAGATGCGTCCAGTCCGAGTCCGCGTCGAGTCCGGTCATCGTGAACAGTCCGATGCCCACCAGCAACAGGCCGGGTCCGATGAGCCAGCGCACCGGGACACGCTCGGAGAGACGACCCGCGATCGGTGCCAGCACCATGGTGCACCCGAACAACACCAGTAGTCGCACACCGGTCTGCAGCGCCGAGTAGCCGAGCGAATTCTGCAGGTAGAGAACGATGTACAGCAGCATCGCGAACAGGGAGCCGTTCATCGCGAAGGCCGAGACCGAGCCACCGAGGAACGTGGGGATGCGCAGCAGCGACAAATCGAACATCGGCTCGGCCACGGTGAACTCGATCGCGACGAACGCCACGAGGAGCACGGCTGCGACGATGAACGATCCCACCACCAGCGAGTCGCCCCAGGATCGCTGACCGGCCTCGGTCAGCCCGTACACGAGGGCGAAAAGGCCTGCGGTGAAGGTGATCACGCCGGGCCAGTCGACGCGACGCGCGTGCGGGGAGCGACTCTCGTCCACCATTCGCAGGGCGACCAGCACCGCCGCGATCCCGATCGGGATGTTCACCAGAAAGATTGCCCGCCAGGAGATCCCGCTGGTGAGAACCCCGCCCAGGATGGGACCCAGCGCCGTCGACACACCGGTGACCGCACCCCACACGCCGAACGCGACTCCACGTTCGCGGCCGTGAAAAGTGGCCGCCAGCAACGCCAACGAGGTGGCGAACATCATGGCGCCACCGACACCCTGCACCGCCCGCGACACGATGAGCATCGTCGGATCCTGCGCCAGCCCGCACAGCAGCGAGCCGAGTGTGAAGATCACCAGGCCGATGGTGAAGACGCGTCGGCGACCGAACTTGTCGGAGATCGACCCCGACGTGAGCAGGAGCGAGGCCAGCGCGAGCGCGTACGCATCGGTGACCCACTGCACCTGGCTGAACGTGGCGCCGAGGGCGCGTTGGATGTCGGGGAGTGCGACGACGACGATCGTGATGTCGAGCAGCAACATGAACGTTGCCGCACAGACCACCACAAGCGTCCACCACTTGCGTGCCATGGATTCTGAACCTCTCGTCAGGGGAATGCCCGGTTCGGGCGGGTTGCTCGAATCGGGCCGGCGCCTCGGTTCGAGCGGATGAATCCCAGTGTGGTCGGCGACACCCACCGAAGTCGCGATCGACCCTCGTGGACATAGAATTCTGGTCATGGGAGCTCGCTCAGCGTTGAATTCCGCCGTACTCGACGCTGTCGATACGCAGATCGCTCGCGCTGTGCAGATCTCGCCCCGCGTCTCGTTTCGGGAGATCGCCGACGTACTCGGCATCGCCGAACAGACAGTGGCGCGGCGCTACCGACGGATGCGTCGCGACGGACTGCTGCGGGTCACCATGGCCACCGATCCCCGCGCGCTCGGCAACACCGCCTGGCTCGTGCGGGTGCGCTGCCGTCCCGAGGGTGCCGACGCGATCGCGTCCGCGCTCGCCGCCCGAGACGACGTCTCATGGGTGTCGATCTACGGCGCCGGCTGGGAGGTGGTGTTCAATCTGCGCAGCGCCGACGACGCCAGTGGTAGCGAACTGCTCACCCGCACACTGCCCAAGGCCGCGCCGGTTCTCGACGTCACACCCGCGGCGGTGCTGCACACCTTTGCCGGTGGCACCGCGACCGACTGGGACGGCTGGCGCGGCAACCTCACCCCCGCACAGGCCGAGGCACTGGTGGCCACCCGAATCCCGCGCGACGACGGACCGCCGCGACAGATGAGTCTCGACGCCGCCGACCGCGCACTGCTCGACGAACTGACCCGCGACGGCCGCACCCCGTACAGCACCCTGGCCCGCACCCTGGGTTCCACGCCCGGCCGGATCACCCGGCGAGTCGAGCAGCTGGTGGCCTCCGGCATGGTCTACTTCGACGTCGACCTGGCCGCCGCCGCCATCGGACTGCAGAGCACCGCACTGTGGCTCACCGTCGAACCGCGGCATCTCACAACGGTCGGCGACGTCCTGGCGTCCCACCCCGACATCCCGTTCGCCGTGGCGGTGACCGGACGGGCGAACATCTCGGCCAACGTGATGGTGGGCGACACCGACGACCTCTACCGATTCGTCACGGGAGTGCTCGCGTCGGCCCCGGGGATCACGAGCTACCAACTCGTCCCGTTGCTGCGGCGGATCAAGAATGCCGGTTCGTTGGTCGCCGGCGATCGCCTGGCGCCTCCTGCCGCGCCTCGGTCGATGGGGTCACGCGCAGGGTCCCGCTCGCGCGCGGTCACCATTCGGTAACGACACGGAGTAGGCTGTGTTGCGATTCGCCGACCGGGCTGCCTGCTCCGTCGACGCGCCCATGGTTGGTCAAGGGCTTCGTTCCCGAGTTTTGGAGAGAGTTCGAGTGTCACTCACGCGTACACGTGTCACCTGGTTGGTGTCCGCCCTGGTTCTGGTGGTGGGCTTGATCGCGGGCACCGGCAGTGCCCAGGCCTGGGGTCCGTCCCCCAAAAACATCAAGGGCTTCATCAACGCGAAGATCTACGGCTACGGCATGGACAACGACGTCGCGGTGCGTGCCTGGCCGTCGCAGACCACGCCGCCGGCGCAGGCGCCGACCATCATCTTCCTCGACGGCCTGCGGGCCACCGACGACTACAACGGCTGGGAGAAGGAAACCAACGTCGCCTACCTGGCGTTGCGCGGCTACAACGTGGTGATGCCCATCGGTGGCCAGTCGTCCTTCTACGCCGACTGGCAACGGCCGTCCCCGTCCGCCGGGCAGACCCGGCCGTATCGCTGGCAGAGTGTGCTCGAAGGCTCGCTGCCTGCATTCCTGGACCAAAAACACTTCCACAACCGCACCCTGGTCGGCCTCTCGATGTCGGCCAGCCAGGCGGTCACCATCGCCAACCAGCGCCGCGACCTCTACAGCCGCGTGGTCTCGATGTCGGGGTTCATGAATCTGGTGGCCACCGGAATGCAGACCATGCTGCGTGCCGCGGCCTGGGACGCCGGTCACTACAACCTCAACGACATGTGGGGCTGGTTCCCCAACGTGGAATCGTTCACCCATTCACCGACCCTCGCGCTGCCCTCGATGGGCGGGCTGCACATGTGGATCTACGCGGGCACCGGCGTGTGGGGTGATCACCAGCCTCCGGGCGCCAACAACGTCGACTTCTACATCACCGGGTTCAACTCCAGCGCGATCGAAGCGGTCTCCGGTGAGCAGAGCCGCACCTTCGCGGCGGCAGCACCGCTGGCCGGCGTGAACCTGCGCACCGACCTGCCGCCGGTCGGCACCCACGCGTGGGGTTACTGGCAGCAGGGCATCTGGAACATCTACAACTCCGGCTGGTTCCGTAACGGCTGATCGGTTCCCGCGACCACCCATCTCCGGCGTGCTCGGCTCCGAAGACTGTCTGCATGTGGCCACCGTCGCCGATCGGCGACTGACCAGAACCGCAGGAGGCGCCGATGTGCGCGACGGACACCGGAACCGATCACGTCGACGGCGGTGCGCGCGCGGCAGCACTCGCCGACACCGACCGCGCCTTGGTCGACGGGGTGATCGCCACCCAGGTCGAACGGCACGCACAAGTGCTGACCTCGGTCGACGGTGAACTGTCGGCGGTCACCACGGTGCTAAGTGATGCCGCGGCCCGCGGCAAACGACTACGGGCGTCGTTCTGCCTGTGGGGTGCGCGCGGCGCCGCCGGCGGTGACCTGCCCGCAGGTGCCACCGAGGCCGCGGCCGCCATCGAGCTGTTCCACCTCGCCGCCCTCGTGCACGACGACATCATGGACAACAGCGACGCGCGCCGCGGACTGCCCACGGTGCACCGGCACTTCGCCGACGAGCACCACCGCGCCAGCAGGCACGGTGACCCGGCGAACTTCGGGTCGGCGGTGGCGATCCTCGCCGGCGACATGTGCCTGGCCTGGTCGGATGATCTGATCGCCGCCGCGGTCGCCGACGCCGACAGCGACATCCGTGCCACCGTGCGATCGATGTGGTCGCAGATGCGCGACGAAGCGTTCGCCGGCCAGCATCTCGACATGCTGAGCCAGACGTTGCCGAGCACCTCGGAAACGCGGGCGCGCGCGGTGCTGCGGTTCAAAAGCGCGCTGTACACGATCGGCAGGCCCCTGGGGCTCGGTGGCGCACTGGGTCGTGCGCCCGCGCTGCTTCTGCGTCAGTACAACGACATCGGCCTGGCCGCCGGAGAGGCGTTTCAGCTCCGCGACGATCTGCTCGGCATCTTCGGCGACCCGACCGTCACCGGTAAACCGGTGATCGACGACGTCCGCGAGGGCAAACGGACATTGCTCGTCGCGCTCGCCGAGCAACGCGCCACCGATATCGAACGACGCCTTCTGGCCGACTCGCTGGGCAATCCGGGAATCACCGAAACCGATCTGCGCGCGGTGCGCGACGTGTTCTGCGGCACCGGTGCCGTGGCGGCCGTGGAGCAGCGCATCGAAATCCTTGCCGCACAGGCATTGGCGACGGTCGACGAACTGGATGTCGATGCGACCACCCGGTACGCGCTGGCGGGACTGATCGATCGCTGCGTCTGGCGTCAATCGTGAGCTCATCGACGGTCGTGCGTATCCGCTCAGTCGCTCGTCTCGGGCAACCGGCGTGCGACCACGGGGATCGGGCCCGGGCCGGGTTCGGGTTCGACTCCCCGGCGGCCCCACCACACCCACCACATCATCGACTGGGTGACCACGCTGAAGCCGAAGAGGAAATCCTCGATGGGCGCGTGACCGATGCGCCACCCGAGGATCGCGTCGGACCCGTAGATGAAGACACCACGCGAGGTGAGCCATTCGTTGGTCAGCAGCTGGAAGAACAACACGATCGCATAGGCCGTCCAGTACGCCTTGCGGGTGAGCAGTCGGGTTCGCAGCACCCACAGATCGAGGACGACGGTCACGCCGATGCCGAGCAACGAGGCCACGGTGTGCGTCATTTCTGTTCCTCCTCTTCACTTTTCGCGCCCCCAGCGTCGGGCCTGGCCCACGCGGACTCGTCGCCCACCGTCCATCGCTTCACGCTTCGCACCGCCTCGAGAGTGAGCACCGACGCGATGGGCACCACGATGAAAAATCCCCACTCCTCCAATGGCAGACCGCCGGGGAGCACGATGCCCAATGTCTGGCTGAGGTCGAACCGCCAGTGGCCCGCATGTGTCGCCGCGATATCCCACAGCACGAATGGGATTGCCACGCAACCGATCGTGAGGAGCAGTCGCACCGGCTTCGCGTACACCCGTGTCCGCAGGACCAACTCGAGTGGCAACGTCATCACGAGCACGAAGACCAGCATGGCGATGTACGTGAACTCCCGCATGTCGCCATTTGTACCCGAAAACACGCGCCCCGCGGTGGCCTGCGCGGGAGGCGAGAGATGAACACCGTCGGCGGACGAGACATGACCGACGATCCCGTCTCGGCCTCGGGCGCACGCACCCCCCGCGTGCTGCGCACTCTCGCGTGGGTGCTGCTGTGCGCGAACATCCTGTTGCAGATGGCGTTTCCGTTCACCGCCGGCGGCACCCTGGCGATGACCGCGGCGAGCGTGCTGCTGCTGGCCGGAGCGGTTCTCATCGATGCGACGGCCACCGGCGGGGTCCGCGCGATGGCGGTGCTGGCCGTCGTCGCCGGAATCGGGGGGTTGTGCGCGGAGGCGATCGGGGTGCGCACCGGATACCCGTTCGGCAGTTACGACTACACGGGCACCCTCGGTGTGCAGGTGGCCGGGGTTCCGGTGCTGGTTCCGCTGGCCTGGGTCATGATGAGCTGGCCTGCGCTGGTGGTGGCTCGACGCCTCGTCGGCCGGTACGGACGCGTGGCGGTGGCGGTCGTCGGCGCCTGGGCGCTCACCGCGTGGGATGTGTTCCTCGATCCGCAGATGGTGGATCTCGGCTACTGGCAGTGGAATTCGACACGTCCGTCGCTACCCGGGGTCGATGGCATCCCGCTCACCAACTTCGCGGGCTGGTTTCTGGTGTCGTTGCTGATGGTCGCCGTGCTCGACAGGGCGGTCCCCGACCGCTCCCCCACGGCAACGCTGCGCACAGAAGCGGTTCCGGTGACGGCATATCTGTGGACGTACTTCTCGTCGGTCTTCGCTCACGCGGCCTTCTTCGGCCGGCCCCCGGTCGCGGTGGTCGGCGCGGTGGTGATGGGCGTGGTGGCGGTCCCACTGGCCGTCTCAGTGATCCGTGAGGCGCGTGCCGCGCGGTTCCGTGAGGTGCGCAGTGCACGGTCATGACGTGGGACGCGCTGCGGTCTGCGCGGGATCGCTGATGGCGCTGGCATCGCTGGCGCTCACCGTCGACAACGCCCGGCACATCCGGGTGCCCGACCCCGCCGCCGTCCCCGACGTCGAATCGCTGGCCGTCCTGGTGCCCATGCGTGACGAGATCGACAATGTGGCGCCATGCCTGTCGGCGATCGTCGCCGCGGCAGACCGCTGGCCCGGACCCGTCGCGATCGTGGTGCTCGACGACGAATCCGCCGACGGCACCCGGGCCGCACTGGAAGCCGTCGCGGCGTCGGAGCCGCGCATCGAGATCCTCGATGGCGCCCCCACCCCGGGCGGCTGGCTCGGAAAGCCCTGGGCGTGTGCGCAACTGGCGCTGCATGTGCTGGCCGGCGCCGAGCGCCCGGGCGTCCTCGTCTTCGTCGACGCCGACGTGCGGGTACAACCGCACGCATTGGCCGCCACCGTGGCGCTGATGCGCCAACTCGACCTGTCGCTCGTGTCTCCTTTCCCACGGCAGATCGTGCGCGGACCTGCCGAACGGCTGGTGCAGCCGCTGCTGCAGTGGTCGTGGATGAGTACATTGCCGCTGCGGGCCGCCGAGAGGTCCTCGCGCGGAAGCCTGTCGGCGGCCAACGGCCAGCTTCTCGCGATCGATTCCGGCGCCTACCTGCGGGCCGGTGGACACGAGGCGGTGCGCGGCGAGGTGCTCGAGGACATCGCACTGCTCCGCGCGGTGAAAGCGGCGGGTGGGTTCGGTTCGGTGGCCGACGGCAGCACCGTCGCGTCGTGCCGGATGTATCAGGGATGGTCGGAAGTCCATGCCGGATACCGCAAGTCGCTGTGGTCGGCGTTCGGCTCCCCCACCGGTGCGGCCGCGGTGATGTCGATGCTGACGCTGGCCTATGTGGTGCCGCCACTGGCCGCGCTCACCGGATCGCGTGTCGGTCTGCTCGGATATGCCGCCGGAGTGGCCTCGCGTGCGGTGAGTGCGCGTCGCACCGGTGGTCGGGTATGGCCGGACTCGTTGGCCCATCCCGCGTCGGTGGTGACGCTGGCCGCTCTTACCGCCGACTCGGTGATCGCACGCCGACGCGGGGCACTGCGGTGGAAGGGTCGTGCCGTGGCGGTGCACCGATGAGCGAGATCATCGTGGTGGGAGCCGGAGTCGGCGGCCTGGCCGCCGCCCTACGGCTGCGCGCGCAGGGTCATACGGTGACCGTGCTCGAACAGGCCGACGAGGTCGGCGGCAAGCTCGGCGTGATCGAACACGACGGCTTCGTCTTCGACACGGGACCGTCACTGGTCACCCTGCCCCACATTCTGGCCGAGCTGTTCGACGACACCGGTGCGCCGTTGTCGGACTACCTGACGCTGCAACGGCTTCCGACCGCCACCCGCTACCGGTTCCCGGACGGGTCGGGTCTGGACATGCCAGGCGACCTCACCCAGATCCCCGCGGCACTGGACTCCGCGCTGGGCCCCGGTCGGGGGGCGCAGTGGTCGCGATTCCTCGAACGCGCCTCGGCGATCTGGGACGCCACGCACGGTCCGTTCCTCGAATCGCCGATCAGCCTGCGCGACATGGTATCCGGTTCGCGGCGGGTGTCCGACCTCACGACGGTGGCGCCGTGGCGCACGCTACGCGGCCTGGGCCGCAGCTACTTCGACGACCCGCGACTGGTGATGCTCCTCGACCGCTACGCCACCTACACCGGCTCCGATCCGCGTCGCGCACCGGCCGCACTCGCCTCGGTCCCGTGGGCCGAACAGCGCTGGGGATCGTGGTACATCCCCGGTGGGCTGGGACGTATCGCCGGCGCACTGCGTGACCGGTTCGTCGAACTCGGCGGCACGGTGCACACCGGTGAGCGGGTGGTCCGGTTGAGCACCCGAAACGGCCGGATCACCGGGGTCGTCACGTCCGACGGCACGCGCCGGCACGCCGATCTGGTGGTGGCCAACGCCGATGCCGCGCAGGTATACGGCGATCTGATCGACACCCGCGCCGCCCGGCGGGCCGCTCGCCGCATGCGACGAGCGACGCCATCGCTGTCGGGATTCGTGATCCTCGCGGCCATCGACAATGCGCCCGCCGATCACCCGCACCACACCGTGCTGTTCCCGCACGACTACGACGCCGAGTTCGACGCGGTGTTCGGCCAGCGCGGCACGGCGCGCCCGGTTGCCGACCCGACGGTGTACATCGCCGCCGCCGACGATCCGGCCGTGGTACCCCAACCCGGCACCGGCGCGTGGTTCATCCTGGTGAACGCACCCCGCCACGACCCCGAGCACGGAACCGACTGGGATGCACCGGGATTGGCCGACGAGTACGCCGACCGGATACTGCGGATCATGGCCGAGCGCGGCGTGGACATCCGCGACCGGATACGTCACCGCATCGTGCTGACACCCGCCGAACTGGCGCGGCGTACCCTCACCCCCGGGGGTTCGATCTACGGATCGTCGTCGAACGGCGCCCGCGCGGCGTTTCTACGGCCCGCCAACGCATCTGGGGTCCCCGGCCTCTATCTGGTGGGCGGTTCGTCGCATCCCGGCGGTGGGCTGCCGCTGGTGATGCTGTCGGCGAGGATCGTGGCAAGGCTCATCGGGGAGGCGTCGGGCCCGGGGAGTGGTCCCCACGCAGACGTTTCGCGATGAGCTCCGCGCTGATCAGGCACATCGGCAGCCCGATGCCCGGCCGGGTGGCGCCACCCGCGTAGTAGAGGCCATCCACCTTGGCCGACCGATTGTTGGCACGCAGAAACGCGCTCTGCCACAAGGTGTGTGCCGGTCCGAGCGCGCCACCCGACCACGAGTTCAGATCGGTGACGAAGTCGGCCGGCCCCACGGTGCGACGCACCGTGATCCGCTCGGCGAGGTCGGGGATGTCGGCCCACTTGGCCACCAGTTCGATCGCACGGTCGGCGGTCCGCTCGATGACCGGGTCGCCGGCTCCGTCCACACCGCCGTGTCCGAGGCCGGGATCGGCGGGCACCGGCACGAGCATGAACAGATTCTCGTGCCCATCCGGTGCCACCGTGTCGTCGGTCGCCGACGGCTTGCAGACGTACAGCGACGCCGGATCGGGTACGGCCGAAGGGGTCTCGAAGATCGCGTCGAAGTTGCTCTTCCAGTCGGCGGTGAAGAACAGCGAGTGATGCTCGAGTTCGGGTAACGCACCACGGACCCCGAGGTAGAGCAGCACCGCGCCGGGTCCGGAGGTGCGTTTGTCCCACCATCGTTGCGGATAGGTCTGCAGGCTCGGCGCAAGCATGCGGGTCTCCACATGGTGCAGGTCGGCGGCACCGATCACCACGTCGGCGTCGAGGATACGATCGGCGTCGTCGGCGGGCCGCACACGGACGCCGGTCACCTCGTTACGCCGGCGCCCGACCCGGCGGCCGGTGGGCCGGGTGAGGATCTCGACGGCCTCGGTGGAGGTGTGCACCCGCACCCCGTGCTCCTGCGCAAGCCGCGCGATCGCCGCTATCAGGGTGGTGAAACCCCCTGTGGGATAACGGACACCGTCTTCGAGATCGAGCCAGCTCATCAGGTGATACATCGCCGGTGCACGCTCGGGCGACGAGCCGAGGAACACCGCCGGGTAGCCGAGGATCTGCCGCAGTCTGCGGTCGGTGAAGCGTGACGAGATGTAGGAGTCCAGGCTCGTACCGAGGAGGACGGCGAGTGTCTTCGCGTGCCGCAGCACCTCGGCGCTGAGGAACGCCGACGGTGTGTCGAAGTTGGTGTAGAGAAAGCGGTCCACGGCGATGTCGTAGGCCTCGTGTGCCGAATCGAGGTAGTCGTCGAGCACCGCACCGCTGCCGGGCTCCACGGTCTCGAACAGCCGCCGGTTGAGCGCGAGATCGCCACGCACGTCGAGACTTTCGGATTCACCCTCGAAGAACACCCGGTAGCCAGGATCGAGGCGCACCAGGTCGACCTGCTTGTCGGTCGAGGTGCCGAGCATCTCGAAGAAGTGGTCGAAGACCCGTGGCATCAGCCACCACGACGGGCCGGTGTCGAAGCGGAACCCGTCACGCTCCCACAGGCCGGCGCGGCCACCGAGGTCCGTTCGGCGCTCCACCAGATCCACCGAATGTCCGTCGGCGGCCAGCAGTGCCGCGGTGGCCAGTCCGGCCACCCCGCCGCCGATCACCACGACCGTCTTGCGATTGCGTGTCACGCGGGAGTTCCTTCCGACCGTCGGGTACGTGGCTGTCCACGCCGCATCGCCGCGGCGGCGGCGAGGCGAAACTTCACCATGTTCGGCACCCGCACCCGATGGTGCGCGGCGAGCACGGCAGGGGTGGCGCGTAGGCGCGCGGAGAGTTCGGCAAACAGATCGTGGGCCGTGCACACCGCCACCCGGCTGCTCACCGGCAGCCGGGGGATGATCTGTGCCGCGGCAGCCAGGTCGGCGTCGATGTCGTCGAGCCATCGGACCCACGCCGCCTCGGTGGGGTGTTGAGGGTCGAGGCCGGTCAGGTAGCGGCGACCCAGATCCCCACTGTCCGTGCCGAAGTCGCGCAGAAAGTTGACCTTCTGGAAGGCCGCACCGAGGTGCCGGGCGCCGTCGGCGAGTTCGTCGTACCGGCGGTCTGCGTCGGGTTCGGCGACGAGGAACGCACGCAGACACATCAGCCCCACCACCTCCGCCGATCCGTAGATGTAGGTGGCCAGGCTCTCGTCGTCGTGCACAGTGCGGTCGATGTCGGTGCGCATGGAAGCGAAGAACGGGGCGGTGAGTTCGGGCCCGATTCCGGTGCGTAGTGCGGTACGGGTGAACGCGTGCACCACCAGGTTGCTGCTCGACCCGCGGTCGAGGGCCGCGCGCGTCTCCTGCTCGAGTTCGTCGAGCGCGATCCGTCGCTGTGCCGCGTCCTGGTCGGGCCGGGGGGCGTCGACGATCTCATCCGCGACCCGCACCAGCGCATAGATGTTGCGGACGTCGCTGCGCACGGTGTCGCCGAGCAGCTTCGACGCCAGTCCGAACGACGACGAGTAGGAGCGGATGACCAGCGCCGCGCTGGCCTCGGCAACCTCGTCGTACCGCTCGTGCGGCGGGGCGTGGTCCACCGATCTCCCCCGCCCGCTCATCCGACGTCTCCGGTGACGGCGAGGCGATAGGGGTCGTCGGTGGCACCGAGATCGCGCACCTGCTCGACGAACCACGGGCTGAGCGTCCACGGTGCGCGCCGGGCGGTCACCCACACATCGGCCACCGGCGCCCACACGTACTCGGCCACCTCGTCGGGATTGGGGTCGACGGGCCCTGTGGGGCGGGCGACGAAGACGGGGCACACCTCGTTCTCCACCACGCCACCGGCGTCGACGGCCCGGTAGCGGAAGTCCGGCAGGATCGGCCGCAGATTCTCGACGTCGAGGCCCAACTCGCGCTGCGAATACCGCTTGATCGCGTCCTGCACCGATTCACCCGGCCGCGGATGACCACAGAACGAGTTGGTCCACACCCCCGGCCACGTCTTCTTGCTCAGCGCGCGTCGCGTCATCAGGAGTCTGCCGTCGTCGTCGACGAGGTGGCAGGAGAAGGCGAGATGCAGCGGTGTGTCGGGGCCGTGCACCGTTTGCCGGTCGGCGGATCCGATCGGGTTTCCCTCGTCGTCGACGAGCACCACCAGGTCGTGGTCCATAGCGTGCGTGCTCCTTGATCCGGCCGGCGCAGAGACTTCCCCCCGAAATACATCAGGTCTTCGGTGCCGGCGCCAACTCGGATGGGGGTGATTTTCGTCCGACGCAATCGGTCGATCGCAGGATGCCGTCACGGCATCGACACGCGGTAGCCTCGATGCCCAAGCGCAGGTCACACGCCTCGGCGGTTGGGAGACACGATGGCAGACCGCAACTTTCTGCTCCAGAAATTCGGACTTCGGCACCGGCCGGATCTGTCCGCACTGAACGGCAAGGTGGCGCTCATCACCGGCGCCGCCAGCGGCATCGGCCGGGCCACCGCGCTGAAGCTGGCCGCGGCGGACGTCCGACTCGTCCTGCTCGACCTCGACGATGCCGGCCTGAATTCGCTGGTGGAATCGATCGGCACCGACTCGGTGGTGGCCGCGACCGCGGATGTGACCTCCTTCGAGGAGGTCCGGCTGGCGGTGCAGGCGGGTGTGACCCGATTCGGCGGCATCGACCTGGTGCTGGCGAACGCGGGCATCGGCTGGTTCGGCAGCCTCCGACATCTCGATCCCGAGGTGTTCGCCCGGGTCATCGACGTCAATGTGATCGGGGTGTTCAACACCATCCGCGCCTCGATCGAGTCGGTCATCGAGCGGCGCGGGTACGTGCTGATCGTGTCGTCGACCGCGGCGTATGCGCCGGCCGCCGGGATGGGACCGTACTCGGCGGGCAAGGCCGCGGTGGAGAACCTGGCCAGCGTGCTCGCCGCCGAGGTGGGTCCCATGGGTGTCGATGTCGGTTCCGCGCATCCGCTGTGGGTGGACACCCCGATGGTCCGGGAGGCCAAGTCGGAGTTCCCCACCTTCGCCGACCTGATCGCGACACTTCCGGGGCCGATGCGCGCCGAGATCACCGCTGCCGACTGCGCCGACGCATTCGTGCGTGGCATGGCCAACCGCAGCCGACGAGTCCACGTGCCCGAATGGATAGCGTTGGCGGGGTGGCTGAAGCCACTGATCGCCTCGCGGTGGGTGGTCCGGCGGACCAGCGGTGGGGTCGGTCGGTTGCTCGACGATGCCGACGCACGCGCCGATGCGGTCATCGATCGCCATCGCACCGACGGTCGCCTGGGTCCGGCAACGTCGTGACGTGCGCCGAAGGTCGTGCTCGAGGAGGTTGCGGCAACACGGCTGCGCCGAGCGGCCTACGCTCGACGTCGTGACTGTGCGCGCGGGCATCGTGGTGACCGGGACCGAGGTTCTCTCCGGGCGGATCGCCGACCGCAACGGGCCGTGGGTGGCGCAGCAACTGCTGGAGATGGGGGTCGACGTCGCACACATCACCGTATGCGGCGACCGCCCCGAGGATCTCACCGCGCAGCTCCGATTCCTCACGTCCGAGAATGTCTCGTTGATCGTCACCACCGGCGGGCTCGGGCCCACCGCCGACGATCTCACGGTGGCCACCGTGGCCGCGTTCACCGGCCGCGACCTACAGGTCGATGACGCCCTCGAACGGCACATCGCCGAGATCATCCGACGATGGCAGCACCGCGAAACCGACGAGGCACTCTCGGCGGCGACCCGCGCCGGAATCCGCAAACAGGCGTTGGTTCCCGAAGGGGCGCAGTCGATTCCGCCAACAGGTACCGCTCCCGGGGTGGCCATCCCGGCCGGCCCCGATCCGCGTGGCGTCCACACCCTGCCCGCGGTGCTGATCCTGCCCGGTCCGCCGCCGGAACTACAGCGGATGTGGCCGGCGGCGCTGGGCACCGCACCGGTCACCGCGGCGCTGGCGGGTAGGGACGAGATGCGCCAGCAGACGATCCGGATGTTCGGACTGCCCGAGGCCGATCTGGCCGAGTCGCTGCGCGCGGCGCAACGCGAGGTCGGCGACTTCGACGCCCTGGAGATCACCACCTGCCTACGACGCGGCGAGATCGAGATGGTCACCCGATTCCCGGTGTCCGCCGCCGCCGGCTACGCCGCGCTCACCGACTTCCTCGTTGCCGCACATTCGCGGCAGGTGTTCTCCACCGACGGCTCGACGATCGACGATCAGCTCGCCGCGTTGCTGACCGGCCGCCGGATCGCGACGGCCGAATCATGCACCGGCGGACTGGTGGCCGCGCGGCTCACCGACCGGCCCGGATCATCGAGCTATGTGATGGGCGGGGTGGTGTCCTACTCCAACGACGTCAAGAGCGGGGTGCTCGACGTGGATGCCTCGCTGATTGCCCGCCACGGGGCGGTGAGCGAACCCGTCGCCGCCGCGATGGCCGAGGGTGCGCTGGCTCGGTTGGGCGCCGACACCGCCATTTCCACCACCGGCGTCGCGGGTCCCGACGGTGGCACGCCGGACAAACCGGTCGGCACGGTGTGGTTCGGGGTGGCGCTGGCCGGGCGGCCCACCCTCACCCGAACGCTGCGTCTGCCCGGAGACCGTGCCGCGGTACGTGACCGGGCGACGACGGTTGCGATGCACCTCGTGGCCGACGCGCTGCGCGACGTGGCCGCAGTTCAGCGCTGAGCCGCCGCGACGGTGGCCTGCGACCACAGTGCCGTGATGATGTCGGTGGCCGAGCCGCGCGGCAGTCCGGTGACATTCGTTCCGGCCCACAGGTTCAGGTTGTCCGGGTCGTCCGCGGCGGCGGCAGCCGCGCGGATGGGCGTGGTCAGGTGGTGGATCTGCGGGTACTCGGCGGGGGCCACCGGCCCGAACGTGTCGGTGAAGCGGTTGCGCAGGGCACGTGCGGGTCGACCGGAGAACGCGCGGGTGACGATGGTCTCGCGAAATCGCGAATCCCGCAGTGCGGCACGGTGCGTGGGTTTGGTGCCCGCTTCGATGCTGTCGAGCAAAACGGTGCCGACCTGCACGGCCATGGCACCGGCGGCGAAGGCCGCGTCGACGTCGGCTCCGGTCGCGATCCCGCCCGCCGCCACCAGCGGCAGGTCGACCAGCGACGCCACCGCACGCACCAGGTCGGGAGTCGAGGTGGTGTTGGGCACGGCGTCGACGTCGAGGGTGGCCCGATGGCCACCGGCCTCGGTGCCTTGCACGCAGAGCGCATCGACGCCGACCGAGGCGGCCCGGAGTGCCCCGAGGGTGTCGGCGATCGTGGCGACCACCGTGCTTCCCACGCCGTGCAGCCGCTCGACCTCAGACGCGGTGGGTAATCCGAAGGTGAACGACACCAACGGGATACGACCGCGGATCATCAGCTCGATCTTGCCTTGGTAGGCGTCGTCATCGGCGTCGACGATCTCGCCGACCGAGGTTCCGTACTCGGCGGCCACCGGTACGAGTGCGTCGCGATAGCGTTGCACCGCAGCCCGATCCCGCACCGGAGCACCCGGCACGAAGAGATTCACCCCGAAGCCGGTGACGCCGGCGTCACGCACCCGGCCGATCTCGGTGGCGAGGCCGTCGACCGACTTGTACCCGCCGGCGAGAAGGCCCAGCCCACCGGCGCGCGCGGCGGCGGTCACCAGTTCCGGGGTGCTCGGGCCGCCCGCCATCGGCGCGGCGATGACCGGTACCGGCAGGACGTTCAGATCGACCATCGATTCCACGCCTCACACTCTAGTTGCGGGTCACGTCGTCGAGGTGCTGATGGTGCTCGTGCGTGATGGGGTACATGATGTCGACATCGAGCGCAGATGTACGAGAACCCTTGTTGCCGAGCATGTTCCACACGAGCACGATCACCACGCCGAGGCCCGCGAACAGTCCCAGACACACGAAGGCCGTGGTGTTGCCCGCCGACGGGAAGTACAGCGAGTTGCGGATCAGCTGCGCACCGCCGCCGGTGGGCAGCCACTTGCCCAGACCCGCCCAGAAGCCGGGGAGGTAATCCCAGGGGATGGACGACCCCGACAGGGTGGCGCCGATGAGGAAGTAGAAGCCGCCGGCAAGCGACCCGATGGGACCGAACAGGGTCACGAACCCCGCTGTCGAACCGGTGATGGCCAGTGAGATCAGGGTGTAGGTGCCGAACAGCCGCCAGTTGTCGGCCGAGCTGCCCACACCGAAGAACCACGAGAACAACAGCACGATGGCCGCCGACACCGCGGCGTAGCCGATCAGCGCGGCCACGTGCCCGAAGCCTCGCCGCATGGACTGCGGCACCCGTGGCATCAGGCGGCCGAGTCCCAGCGACGCGATGCTGCCGCCCAGCGAGATCACCTGCAGGATATAGCCGATCGAGGACCCGTTGATGTCGTCGTCGGAGAGTTTCACCACGTCGACGGGAAGGGTCTGCGGGAGACCGTTGTCGACGTTGATCTGGGAGGCGACGGCACGGAGGGTACCTGCCGGGAGGGTTCCGCCCGCCCCGGCCGTTACCGCCACCACGCCCTGCTCGGTGACGTGCAGGCCACCGGATACCGTGCGGTCCTTGATGGCATCGGTGAGCGCATCCATCGACGGATAGGATGAGACGTCGAACTTTCCGTCGGATTCCAGTGTGGTGCTGAGCTTTTCGGATTGCGCCTGCGGGCCGACGATGCCGATCGGCATGTGCCGCGGCGACGGGGAGTGCCCGACACCCAGATAGAAGCTGCCCAGCGCCAGTTGGGTGAGGCCGCCGAGCAACACGACGGCCAGCAGCAGTCTGCGGTATTTGTTGCCGAACGAGAGCGGTTCGGCGGTGGTCGTCATCACGATGGAGGGTTTCCTAACGGTCGGTGGACGAAGCGGAGAAGTAGCCGGCGACGGCGATGTGCACCTGGGCGCGGACGTCGGCGTAGGGATCGCGGCGGGGATGTGCGCCGGTGGAGCGTCGGGCAATGGCCAGCGCGGTGGCGGCGAAGACGAGATTGGCGGTCAGCATGGCCCGGTCGTGCTCGGCCGGCAGGTGCCGTCGCACTGCGTCGTCGACCAGCCGGTCGGCTATCCGCTGCTGCAACTGTGAGACCAGCGCGAGGCCTTCTGCCCGATAGCGGTCGGTGGAACTGCCGTAGAGCAGTTCACGCTGATAGATCTGTCCGTTCTCGGGTTGCGCGGCGGCGAAGGCGAGCATGGGTTGCACCATCAGCATGACCGCCTCGGCGGTGTCGACCTCCAGCTGCGCGCGCACGGCACCCTCGTCGAGGGACGTTCGCAAACCCTCGTTGAGCACCATGAGCAGTAGTTCGCTCTTCGACGACGCGTACCGGAACACGGTGCCCGCAGCCACCTCGGCGCGTTCGGACACCGCGCCCGTCGACACGCCGTCGTAGCCTCGCTCGGCGAAGAGTTCGGCGGCCGCACGGAAGATTCGGTCGTGCTTGTCGCGCATGTTCTGCGCGCGACGGCTCTCGGCCGGGGCGGAACCACCGACGGTGTCAGACCCGTGCATACGGTGCACCCGCCGTCGGCCCGCACAAATAAATGAGTGTGCTCATTTTTCTGAGGGTAGCGGGTTCACGGGGGCTCCAAAAACTGACCGCGGAGTCAGTCGAGCGTGCCCAGATCCCCGTCGAGCGTGCCCAGATCCCCGTCGAGCGTGCCCAGATCCGCGTCGACCGTGCCCAGATCCCCGTCGACCGTGCCCAGATCCCCGTCGACCGTGCCCAACCGGACAGGACTCAACCGAGAACGGGCACGCTCAACCTGGAAGTGGGCACGCTCAACCGGGAACGGGCACGCTCAACCCGGAAGTGGGCACGCTCAACCGGGAACGGGCACGCTCAACCTGGAAACGGGCACGCTCGACCGGGAAGTGGGCACGCTCGACGTGGGACGGGGTCCCGATCGACCTAACGGCTCGCCGGCAGCACCGGCTTGGCGCATCGCACCCACTGCGAAACCAGCGCGATGTGGGCGGCCAGCAGCGCCAGCAGCCAGGGGCAGGGATGGCCGCCGACCACGGTCTGCGCCGACCAGTACCCGGCCATCGACACCGGAACTCCGAGGCCGCTGAGCACGCCGGCGGTCCAGCACCAGCAGAACCGCGGGCGGATCAGCGCGACGGTGCCCACAGCGGCTGCCGCGGCGCCGACCGCCACCGCCGCGATCACCAGCCCGGTGCGCACCGGCGCACCGACCCACGCACCGAAGCAGGCGCCGATGAGTACCGTGACGGCCCCGATGATCACCAGCGTCGGGACCCGACCGAAGCGCACCTCGGACAGCACCGACCGTTCGATCTTGCGCAGCGATGCCGCCAGTTCGGCATCGATCTGTTCCATCGACATCGGTCTCTCCCGCCCATCGGTCGTCCGAAGAGTATCGAGCATCACACCAGGACGGCAGGGACTTGATTCCCGGAGGACTGGGGCGAAATACCCAAGTCGAGCGTCACAGCCGACCGAGCAACTCCGCCTTCTTGGTTGCGAACTCCTCGTCGGAGAGGATGCCGCGTTGGTGCAGACCGGCGAGTTGCTCGATGGCCGCGAAGATCCCGTCGGCACCGCCGGACGCCGATGAGGGCTGCTCCGAGACCGGCGCGGGGGACGGTCCGGGCTCGGGAGCCGGCTCGGGCGATGCCTGCGGCGCCGGGGGCGGCACACTGCCGAAGGTCGGCTCCGGCGCCAGATGCCGTGGCGCGGGAGCCGCGACCGGGGTTTGCGCGACGTCCTGCACGCCCAGCTCACGCAGGCTCGACACATCGAAGGTGCCGAACTGACTGGTGAAACTCAGGGTGCCGGGCAGCCCGCCCTGCTGCTGTTGAACCCCGCCGATCTGGTGCTCGCCGGTGTCGAACACGCGGGTCGCGCCGTTGACCTGGATCGCGAGTCGGTGCGTGGCCGGGAACACGGCGTAGCGGCTGTCGTTCTGACCGCCGGACGAGCTCGGCACGCCCAGGTCGGCGGGCCACCAGTTGTTCGGTGCGTTGAACCCGAACTGGGTGGACGGCGCCGCGGGCGGGAACACCGGGGTGGAATCGAGGAGCTGGGACAGTTCGGCGCAGAGCGAGTCGACGCGGGCCTTCAGCGCATTGTCGAACATGTTGCCCACCATCGTCATGCCGCCGCGCATCCACTGGCCCGAACCGCCGAGTTCGGGGATGTTGAACTGCGCCATGGTGCCGCCACCGGAGCGCACCGCGTAGAGCATGGCGAGGACGGCGTCCTGCGAGATGCCATACCGTGCGGCGATGTCGGCGATGGCCTGCTGGGCTTCGGGCGTGACCCCTGCCTCCATGATGTGACTCTCTTCTCGTCGGATTCTGCAATCATCATACGGCGCAACGGAAGAAGTCCGGCATCCACCGAAGACGGCGGGAATCCAGGCGCGCTCAGGCAGGCATGCCGCGCACGCGTGCGGCACGGCGACGGGCCACCGGTGCCCACACCAGTCGCTGCACCCACAGCGTCAGCACACTCGCGACGATCATTCCGCTGATGTTGACCGCGAGTTGCAACGCCGAACCGCGTACCTCGTGCCACTCGGCGAAGGCGGCGGCCAGTCCGATGTTGCCGGCCGCCGGGATGGTGGTCACCGAGATGAACACCCCGGCCAGACCTCCCACCCGCGCCGAGGTGAGCGACAGTATGCCCGCGATGGCCGCGAGCACCGCCACGATGAACGACCACCGGTCCGGGGAGTAGATGAAGGCGGTCTCGGGGTGATGCCGAAGGTCGTCGACATCGGTCCAGCCCACCATCCGGATCACCAGCGCCAGACAAAACGTCACCGCGATGCCCACCAGAAAGCCCGTGAGCAGAGTGACCGACGCCATCCTCAGCAACGCCCGACGCTGCAACACGATCGCTACTCCGATGGCGGAGATGGTGCCGAACTCGGGTCCGAGCACCATGGCGCCCACGGTGAGGATCTGGGAGTCGAGCACGATCGCGATGGCGGCGAGCATCGTCGCGAGAATCATGAAGCTCAGGTAGGTGAAGTTCAGTTCGGAGTCTCCGTACGCCCGCCGCCCCACCTGGGCCCACACCACCGCGTCGGACCCGAATCCGGGTGCGGCGCGTTCAGCCTCCAACGCGCGCCGCGACAGATAGGTCTCGACCTCTTCGGCACGAAGGCTGCCGTGCTCGGCCACGCCGAACCGCCGCAGCGTCATGATGAGTTCGTCGGCAGCTTCCCGCGCGACGTCGACGGTGATGACGTCGCCGATCGGCGTGACCGAGGCGCCCCGCATCACCGCCACCGAACTGACGGCGCGGTCGTCGGCAATGAGTTCGAGCACCGCGGAGGTCAAGCTGGCCGGTACCGACATCTCTATGTGCAGCATCGCTTCCGAGTGTGCCTCGTCGGCAGGTCCGTGGCGATAGGGTCGACGAGAAACCACGCGCGGGACGGGCGGGACAACAGCACATGACCGATGCGATCGGCGCCACGACCGACACCACCGGATTCGACACGATCGTGATCGGTGCCGGGGTCTCCGGACTCACCACCGCACGGCTCCTCGATCGCCTCGGCCGGCGAGTGGTGGTGCTCGAGGCGCGCGATCGCGTGGGTGGTCGCGTGCACACCGTGCGCGCCGACGGACACATCACCGATCACGGCGCCTCGTGGATTCACGGTATCGACGACGCGCCGCTCTACGAGGTCACCGAGGCGATCGGCATGCGTCCGGTGGAGTTCACGGTCGGCAGCTATCAACCCGACGGCCGGCCGATCGCCTACTACGGCCCCGACGGATCGCGCCTCGACGAGGCCTCCGCCGCAGCATTCGCCGCCGACATCCACGCCTTCGATGCGGCATTGTCGAGCGCGGTGGCCGACATGGCGGCAGGGGTGAGCTACGGGTCGGCGGTGCGGGCCACGCTTGCCGACCTGGGCTGGACGGGGGAACGCGCGGCGCGGGTGCAGGAGTTCTGCGCGCACCGCACCGAGGAGCAGTACGGAGTCTGGTTCGACGATCTCGACGCCCACGGCCTCGACGACGACGAGACCCTCGGTGACGAGGTGGTGTTCCCCGACGGCTACGGCCGGCTCCCGGAATTCCTGGCCGACGGACTCGATATTCGGCTCGGGCACAACGTGACCCGGCTGCGGTGGGATGAATCCGGCGTCGAGGTCGCTGCCGGAACGCAGGTGTTCCACGCGGATTGCGCGGTGGTGACGCTGCCGGTGGGCGTGCTCAAATCCGAGAACCCCACGATCGACCCACCGCTGCCCGAGCCGGTGGCCGGCGCGCTGGCGCGCCTGGAGATGAACGCCTTCGAGAAGGTGTTCCTGCGGTTTCCGCACAAGTTCTGGGACGACGGTGTGTATGCCGTTCGGCGACAAGGTGATGCGGCACGCTGGTGGCACTCCTGGTACGACCTCACCGCACTGCACGGCGAACCGACACTGCTCACTTTCGCCGCCGGTCCGTGCGCGCGTCGCGTACGCACGTGGAGCGACGCCGAGATCGCCGGCTCGGTGCTCGACGCGCTGCGCGAGATCTACGGCGATGCGGTCTGCGCGCCCACCACGGTGGACGTAACACGTTGGCAGGACGACGAATTCGCCCGCGGCTCCTACGCGTACATGACGGTCGGGTCGACCACCGCCGACCATGATATGCTCGCCACCCCGCTCGGCGGCGGTGCTCTCCATCTCGCCGGGGAGGCCACCTGGACCGACGACCCGGCGACGGTCACCGCCGCCCTGCTCTCCGGACATCGTGCGGCCGAGAACATCGTCGGGCACCCGGTGCCGGTCAGCGCGCTGTGGCGCTGATCGCCGGTTCGCCGATGAAATCGGCGGGGTCGATGGCGCGGGTCATGTTCCAGTAGTCGATGATCCGCCACGGCAGCACCGCCACCACACGTCCGTCGTCGTTGCGGTACCAGTTGGTCATGGCCGGGTGCGTCCACACCATCCGGGCATGCGCGGCATCGACTGCGGCGTTGTACTTTTCGGTCACGTCGTCGCGAACCTCAAAGGCACCGAGTCGATGTCGGGTCATGTGGCGTAACGCGTCGGCGATGTAGCCCACCTGACGTTCCAGGATGGTGATGAAACTGCCGCCGTGGCCGAGCGCCGTGTTGGGTCCGGTGAGGATGAACAGGTTGGGAAAGTCGGGGGCGGTGATCCCGAGATAGGTTCGGGCGTCGTGCTCGCCCCACTGCTCCACCGTCGAGCGCCCGCTGCGGCCGCGCACCGTCATGGGGTGCAGAAACCGGTCGCTGTGAAAACCGGTGGCGAACACCACGATGTCGAAGTCGCGGGCACGTCCGGTCGAATCGATCAGTCCGGTGGGGGTGACCTCGCGCACGGCATGCGGCACGAGTTCCACACCGGGCCGACGCAGCATCGCATACCACCCGTTGTCGAGCAGCATCCGCTTGCCGAAGGGCGGATAGTGCGGCGTGCAGAGTTCGACGAGATCGTCCCGGTCGCCGAGTTGCTCACGCAGATAACGGAGATAGAACCGGCGATGCCCCTCGTTGACGGCGTTGATGGACTCGCGCTCAGGCCAGTCCGGATCGACCTGGAGCGTGGGATGCACCTTGTCGTTGAAGATCCAGGACAGTCGCGCCCGGTACCACTCGCGGTATCCGGGCACGTGGTCCATCAGCCAATGCACGTCGTCGCCGACGGGCGAGAAGTAGTCGTCGTTGGGTGCGATCCACTGCGGCGAGCGCTGGAAGACGGTGAGTGAGGCGACGTCGTCGACGATCGCCGGCCCGATCTGCATGGCACTGGCGCCCGACCCCACGATGGCCACCCGCTTGCCGGTGAGGGCTCCCGGCTCGTCGAGTTCGGCGGGCCACTGAGCCGAATGGAACAGGGGACCGGTGAAGTCGTCGATTCCCGGCAGGTCGGGGATCTTCGGCCGGTTGAGCAGACCCACCGCGGTGATCAGGATCCGCGACGACAGCGTGCGCCGCTCACCGTCGGGTCCGCGGGCGACGATGGTCCACCGCTGTGCCGCGGCATCGTAGGTGGCCGTCTCCACTTCGGTACCGAAGCGGATGCGGTCGCGGATTCGGTGCGCGTCGGCATAGGAGGCCAGGTAGTCCTGCACCTCGTCGCGTTTGCCGAAGTACGTCGACCAGTGATGATCGAAGGAGGAGATCGAGTAGAGGTGACTCGGTGTGTCGACCCCGGCGCCGGGGTACCGGTTCTCCAGCCACGAGCCGCCCACCTCGTCGTTCTTCTCCAGCAGCACGTGGTCGATCCCGGCGGCGGCCAGCCGCACCGACATGAGCATGCCGCCCACCCCCGCGCCGATCACGATCGCATCCATGCCGGCGGGCTCCGCGGCATCGTCCGGCTGGGCCTCGGGCGTGCCCGGCCGCGCTCCGGTCACGATCTCGGTCATCATCGGAGCGAACTCGTGGGGCACGGTCTCCCCTGCGGTGAAGTCCATCAGTTCGGTGACGAGGTCTTCGTCGGGCGCAGCGCGCTGCAGGGCGCCCCGCTCGTACCACTCGGTGACCGCGTCGACCGTGGCCGCGTAGATCTCCTCCCGCACGTCCGGGGGCAGTCCGCCCGTCTGGTTGTCGTCCATTCCCCGCGCTCGTGACGGTCGATACCGCTCCGACAGCCACCGCCGGTCACCGGTGAGTTCCACCAGCACCGCGATGAGCGTGGGCACGTTACCCGAGCGCACCGCGATTCGCAGCCGTGCGGCGTCGACCGTGGCTCGCTGGTCGCTGGAGGTGACTGAGGTCATGTCGCATGCTAACCACGGTTAGTCCCTGATGGTCAAGGGACGCGGAGGGGTGTCTGTGCACTGTTGACAGTCGCCCGATGCGCGTGCAACTGTGATGCAGATCATGCTAACGGCAGTTAGTACACCTGATATGAGGAGCGGTGATGGAACTCAGCGAGGCGATGCGCTCGACCGGAACTTGTCGCTACTTCAGCGACAAGTATGTCGACGACGAAGTGCTCTACCACGCGTTCGACAACGCGCGATTCGGCCCTCAGGGCGGTAACCGGCAGCCGGTGCGCTGGGTGGTGGTCCGCGACGACGCGATCAAGCAGCGCCTCGCGGAGCTGTATCTGCCCTACTGGGAGGCCTACTACGCCGCGGTGATCGAGGGCACGAAGGCGGTCGGTGCGGTTCCCACCTCGGTGGCCGCGGCCAACGACTTCGCCCACGCCCTCGGCGAGGTGCCGGTGCTGATCGTCGTCTGCGCCGACGTCGACGGAATCCACCCCACCGATCACGAACTCGGTCGGCTCAGCGTCGTCGGCGGCGCGTCGATCTACCCGACCGTGCAGAACCTCACGCTGGCGTTGCGCGAACAGGGCGTCGCGTCCGCGTTGACCACGCTGCTGTGCGCCGAGGAACCCGCGGTCAAGGAGCTGCTGAACATCCCCGACGGATACATCACCGCGGCGCATGTCGCTGTCGGTTATCCGCGGGAGGGGTTCCCGCGCAAGCTGTCTCGCAGCCCGGTGGAACAGATCGCGTTTCTGAACACCTTCGACACCCCGATGTTCGCGTGAGCACTCCGACGGTGCCGCGAGACGTCGCCCTGACCAGTGCGCAAACGTCCATGCTGGGTCGGGCGACCATCGGAGATCAGCTGCGGCGCCTGGCCCGCACCCAGGCCGACAAGCCGGCGATCATCGCCTACGGTCCCGGCGGTTCTCGCCGAGCCACCACCTACGGGGAGCTGAACGCGCAGGCCAACCGGTGTGCCGCGGCGCTCATCGACGCGGGGGTCAGGCATGGCGACGGGGTTGCCGTGATGAGCCGCAACCGGGTCGAGAGCGTGATCGCGTATTACGGCATTCTCAAGGCGGGCGCGTTCTACTCGGGCATCAGTCCGCTCTTCGGGGAGCGTGAGATCGCCCAACAGCTCGACAATCTCGAGCCTGCCATGCTCGTGGTCGCCGCCGAACACGCGGCACTCGCGGGACCGATCGCCGAGCGGGCCGGGGCACGCGTCCTCGTCATCGGCGACTCTCCCGACGCGTCGTGGACCTCGTTCGACGCCGCGCTGGCCGCAGCCCCCGACACCGAACCCGACACCGACGTCGACGAGCACGACCTGGCGATGATCGTGTACACGAGTGGCACCGAATCCACGCCCAAGGGCGTGGAGATCGCACACCGCAACTACCTCATCTCCACCAGCCCGGCGATGATGTGGGGGCTGCGGTGTCTGCCCGACGACGTGTGGCTGTTCGTCATGCCGTTCCACACCATTGCCGGGATCGGGTCGCTCACCTCGCTGACACTGCTGGGCGCCACACTGGTGCTGCCCGCGTCGGTGGACCCAGGCGAATCCCTCGATGTGATCCGCGACGAGTCCATCTCTGTACTGGCGCAGACCCCCACCTTCTTCATCGCCCTGGCGGGTCACCCCCACTTCGGTCCGGAGACGGTGGGCAGCGTACGACGATGCCTGACCTACGGGGGTCAGGTGTCCCCGTTCGCCGTCGACGCGTGGGCCGACGCCACTCCGTCGTCGGTGTGGGGCACGTACTGGGGGCAGTCCGAACTCACCCAGTTGGGTTCGGTGGGGTGGTTCAAGCGACTCGAAGACGTCCCCGACCAGGACCCGACGTGGATCGGCAAACCGGTCGGCCATCTCGAGGTACGCGTCGTCGACGCCAACGGCGATGAGGCCGAAGAAGGTGAATTATTGTGTCGCACACCGTCGGTGATGCTGGGCTATCACAAGGACCCGGTCCGTACCGCGCTGGTCCTCGACGGCGGTTGGGTGCACACCGGCGACATCGTGCGCATCGACGCCGACGGTAACCTGTTCTTCCGTGACCGCCGCAAGGACATGATCAAGACCGGCGGTTTCAACGTCTCGTCGCAGGAGGTGGAGCGCGTGCTGCAGGGCCACCCCGACGTGCTGCGCGCGGCCGTGGTGGGGATCCGCGACGAGTACTGGTCGGAGGCGGTCACCGCGTTCGTCGTTCCCCGCGACGGTGCCACGGTGACCGACGAGGAACTACGCGAGTTCTGCCGTTGCGATCTGGCCGCCTACAAGGTGCCCAAGGCGGTGCACATCGTCGCCGAACTGCCCACCGACCCGCAGGGCAAGATCCTCAAGCGTGAACTCCGCCGCGTCCACGGGAACTTCTGACCGGCATGGACGAGAGGGCACACCTGTCCGCAGCCGGTGACGCGGCCTCCCCGATCGCACGACCCCGGGCACGCCGCGACGAGATCGTCGCGGCCGCGGCCCGCTACTTCGCCGAGCACGGCTACAGCAACGCGGGCATGCGCGACATCGCCACCGCGGTGGGCATCAGGGGCGCGAGCATGTACAACCACTTCCACTCCAAGGAGGAGATCCTCTACGCCATCGCCCTGCGGATGACCAAGGACCCACAGGAACATCTGCTGGTACTCGACGGCGAGGGCACACCGGCGGAAAAACTGACCGCGCTGGTGGAGATCCATGTGCGTCATCTCGCCGAGCACCGCGTGGAACACCTGGTGGCCCTGCGGGAGATGGCCGCGCTGCTGCCCGAGCACCGGCGTGTGGTGACCGACTACCGCAAGTACTACCAGCGGCGGGTACGCGATGTGATCCATGCCGGTGCCCGCTCGGGGCAGTTCACGGTCCGCGATCCGAACCGGTCGGCGATTGCGGTTCTCGACGTGATGAACGGCATCAGCTGGTGGCTCCGCGACGACCACGACGTCGACCAATTGGTGGCCGACTACGTCGATTTCACCATCGGCGGCATCCTGCACTACTCCGCTGACAGCTGACCGGCCGGCTCGGACGGGCCGGTGTCGGGAGTTCCGCCCGACGGTGACCGGTGGTGGCGGATGGCCGCGAACGATTTGAGCACGATGGCGAGCACCGGCGGCCCGAGGACCATCCCGATCAGTCCGGCCGCGGTGCCGCCGACCATCGTGGCCAGCAGGACCGACATCGGATGCAGTTGCAGCGACGAACCCAACGCCCACGAGGCGACCGCACTCTGGATGGTGCCGTTGGAGACGATGAACGTGATCCCGAGGACGAGTGCCGCGGTGGGCCCGCCCGATCCGAACGCGATCAACACCACGAAGGCGCCGGTCAGCCAGGCCCCCAGGTACGGGATGAACGACATGAAGAAGTAGAGGACGAAGATCGGGATCGCCAGCGGCACACCGAGGATCAGCAGCGGAATCATGAAGATGGGAGCCGTGAGCAGTGCGGTGATGGCGGTGCCGCGGAAGTACCCGCGGATCGATTGGCGCGAGAGTTCGGTGACCGTCTCCACCTCGGTGGCGTCGAGACCGGTGGTGGTGGCCAGCCACGCCGCGAATCGGCTGCCGTCGCGGAGCACGAAGAACAGGAAGAACACCGCGAAGAAGGTGCCCATGATCAGTGAGATCACGCCGTAGAACGTGCTGGTGACCGCGCCCAGTGCGCCCTGGCCCAACTGGGCCGCGTGGCTTTCGAAGGCGAAGCGACCTTGCTCGAGTATGCGGCCGTCCACGTCGAGGTCGGCCGCCCAGTTGACGAACGAGTGCCAACCGATCAGCAGCTGCCGGTAGATCTCGGGCCACTGGTCGATGAATCCCGCCACCACCACCGCGATCACCGCGGCCGCCACCGCGACGGCGAGCAGCAGCGTCATCACGGTGGCCAGCGTCGCCGGGACACCGACGCGCTGCAGCTTCTGCGCCAGGGGTTCGAGGACGAGCCCGACGATCACCGCGATGATGAGCGGAATCAGGATGCCGCTGATCGCGCTGAGGGCCGCCGCCACCACCACGATCAGGGCGATGATGCCCAACAACGACCAACTCGCCAGGCCCGCGCGGCGTAGTGCCGCCGGGCGCTGTTGTGCATCCATCACGTCTCCTCGCTGCGATGCCCCACCGTCACCCGGGACACCCGCCCGCACAGTCAATCACCCGTGCCCTCCGGTCGCCTCTGGTAGGTCTGGGTACACGTCCACTCACACCAGATGCGGAGCACATATGACCGACAACGCCCCCACCCGCGCGATACGGGGGGCCACCGACTCCACCTGGTTCGAACGACTCGCCCGGGCGGGGCACATGGTGAGCGGACTGCTTCATCTGCTGATCGCCTACATCGTGGTGCGCATCGCGTTCGGCGATCCTGGATCCGCCGACCAGTCCGGTGCGTTGTCGATCTTCGCCTCGTCGACCGGCGGGCGGCTCACGCTGTGGCTGGCCGTGGTCGCATTCGTGGCGATGGCCCTGTGGCGCGTCGCCGAGGTGATCGTGGGCCCGCACCCGGCCAACCCGAAACCCGGCGACGATGACGGCGGCTGGCTCGACCGGGCCAAGGCTGGCTCGCTGGCGGTGGTGTACCTCGCGTTCGCGTGGTCGGCGGCGCAGTTCGCGCTGGGTCAGGGAAAGTCCAGCGGGCAGCAGAACGCGGGGGTGAGCGCGCACCTGATGGGATCGACGCCGGGCAAGATGGTGCTGGTGGTGGTGGGACTCGTGGTGGTGGCGGTCGGCGGTTACCACGTCTACAAGGGTGTGACGCGGTCGTTCCTCGACGACCTGATGATCGACGAGAACCCCGGCGTCACCACCACGGGCATCATCGGTTACACGGCCAAGGGCCTCGTGCTCGCCGGTGCGGGCATCCTCGTGGTGGTGGCGGCCGTCACCGCCGATCCGTCCAAGGCCACCGGCATCGACGGCGCGGTGAAAACCGTTGCGGGATGGCCGTTCGGACAGTTCCTGCTTGTGCTCGCCGCAGCGGGGCTCGCCGCCTACGGGGTGTACTGCTTCGTAATGGCGCGCTACGCGCGGATGTGAGGCGTCGGTCGTCGGATCAGTCCGGTGTGGGCACCGACAGGTCGATGACCACCCGCACCTCGTCGGCGACCTTGAGTGCACCCATCATGAGCGAGTACGGCTTGACGCCGAATTCGCGGTGCGAGACCACCGATTCGGCGGTCACGGCCCATCGGCCGTCGTCGGATTCTGCGGTGAACTCGAGATCGTGCGACCGGCTTTGTCCGTCGATGGTGAGTGTTCCTTCGGCGCGGTAGCCGTCGGCGCTCTTGCTGATCGACGTCGACTCGTACACGATCTCGGGGAACTTGTCGGCGCGCAGCGATTTCAGCGCGTTCGAGCGGGCCACCATCTTCTCCGCGCCGGTCAGCGGGGTCAGTCCGCCTTCGCCGGAGACCACCGCGAGCGAATCGACGACGATGGTGGCGTCGAGGCTGAGGATCTCGTCGCCACGGGAGATGGCGGTGCCCGACCACTGTTTCATCACGATGGTCAGTCGGTGGCCGGTGCGTGCGGCGCGGCCGGTGACACCGGTGTGCAGCGTCACCGAGCCGTCGTCGGCGCCGAAACTCCAGGTGATCTCGCCCATCAGAACTCCTTGCGTGGGGTGTCACCTTTGACGGTAGTCACGTCTGGGAGTAGTCGTCGAGCGTCACCATGGTGAGGTTGCGCTGCCGGATGATCTCGGCGAGCTGCGGATACAGGTGCATGACGGCCGGATGATTGGCGTGGCCGATGACGACGGCCTGGGCCTTGAGGCACGCGCGGAAACCAGGGGAAGGTCGATCGTCCCCTACTTTCGACACCCTCCCCCAGGAACAACTGGGGGAACGTCCGAAACTAGGGGAAGGTCGCTCGTCCCCTACTTTCGACACCCTCCCCTAGGAACAACTGGGGGAACGTCCGAAACTAGGGGAAGGTCGCTCGTCCCCTACTTTCGACACCGTCCCCTAGGAACAACTGGGGGAACGCGCGGAAACTAGGGGAAGGTCGCTCGTCGACCGGGGCCGAGGGGCTAGGAGCGGGTTCCGAGCGGGCCGGACCCGGTCGGAACATTCCAAGGAGGTGACGACATGCCAGGTACCGGTGCGGTGCAGATCGCCGTTGCCGTGTGCGCAGTCGCGGCGGCGGTGTGTGCGCTCACCGCCGCGTATGTCTATCTACGCGGAACCGGCGATCCCGTGCGAGACGATCGAAACGCCCGGCGCTGGCTCGTGGGCACGGCGGTACTCGGCTTCGCCGCCATCGCACTGCGGTTCATCTCGCTGCTCGTGTGAACTCCCGGTCGCCACCGGTCACAGATACGGGTCCACCCAGGCGCTCACGATCCGCGCGGCGCGGGCCGCCTGGTTCTTGCCGACGAGAAGGTGATCGGCACCCTCGAGCGAGACGAAGCTGCGGGGATGGCGTGCGGTCCGGAAGATGTCGGAGGCGTTCTCGATCCCGACAGTGTTGTCGGTGGGTGAATGCATCACCAGCAGTGGACGTTTGAGCCTGCGGATGCACTCGGTGAGGTCGGTCTCCCGGACATCCTCGATGAAATGTCGCTTGAGCGTGAGCGCCTTGCCGCCGACGAAGAAAGGCGCCTCACCGTCCTCCTCGATGCGCTCGACCAGCGAGTCGTAGCTGTGCTCCACGTGGGCGGGATCGAAGGGCGCCGCGATGCTGGCGACCGCGGTGACCGTCGGGCACTGCCCGGCAGCGGCGATCACGGCCGCGCCACCCCACGAATGGCCGACGAGCAGCCTCACATCGCGACCCGTCGACCGCATGTACTCGACGGCCAGCACGGTGTCGTCGACCTTGTGCGAGAAGGAACCGTCACCCCAGTCGCCGTCGGAGTCGTTGATACCGAGGTTGTCGAACCGCAGCATGCCGATGCCGTCGGCGGCGAGTTGCTTGCACACCCGGCTGGCCGCCGGGCAGTCCTTGCCCAGGGTGAAGCCGTGGGAGAACACGCCCCAGCCACGCAGTTCGGTGTCGGGAAGGTCGATGATGCCGCTGAGTTCCGGGCCCGACCGGCTTGCGAACCGAACGCGTTGCGCCATCTGGAGTCCTCTGCTCGGGTGGATCGCTCAACCGTACGGCCCGCGCGGCATCGTCGCCGACGCCAGCGGCCGCACCGGTGTCGCGAATCACTCGCCCAGTGCGCACACCTCGTCGAAACCCTGGGCGAGACACTCGACCAGAGTGTCGAGGTCGCCGACGGCGGCGTCGTCTACGTCGATTCCCAGACAGCAGTTGTCGACGTAGGACACCAGGGTCACGTTGAACGCCGCGCCGATGGTGGGGCCGAAGGCGTACTGGCGGATGAGCTTGGCGCCGGCGAGGTACAGGGGCACCGGCGAGCCGGGTACATCCGACGCCAGGAAGTCGACGTGTTCGAGCATCGCCCCCACCGCCGCCGACGGCAGCACGTTGAGCGCAGCGGCGATGGGCTCGGCCAACGGGATCGCGGGCTCGAGCCGCCAGCGCTTGATGATCTCGTGAATCCGGACGATGAGCTTCTCCGGATCGGCGATGTCGCAAGGAATCACGATGCGCACCAACGTGATCCGATTACCGCCGAACGCCTCATCGTCCTCGGGACGCAGGCTCATCGGCATGGTGACGCGCAAGCGGTCGACCGGCGAATCGTGGCGGTCGTGATACGCGCGCAGACCCAGCACGATGCCGGCGAGGAAGGCGTCGTTGAGGGTGCTGCCGCTGGTGTGCGCGGCGCCGGTCAGTCCGACGAGCGGCACGTCGAGGGTGGCGAAGTGGCGCCTGGTGCTGCGCTCGGTCATCACCGGCGATGCCGTCCGTCTGATGGGTTCGACGATGCGGGCCACCGACACCGAGGTTCCGGTGACCTCGCGCACCGCCCGCAACGGACCGGCCAGCAGCCGGGCACTGAGCCGCGTCATCGACCACACCGACTCACGCACGAGCGAGGCGGCCGTCGTCGCGTACCAGCCGACGGTCTCGATCACCGACGGCTCGCTCGCCACCTCGAGAGTCTCGGGCACCGCGGCACGTACGGTTCCGGCCCGTTCGAAGTCCATGATCTCCGCGGCGATCCGCACGGCCCCGATCCCGTCGGTCAGCGAATGATGGAACTTCATCACGACGGCGGCCGCGGCGTCCTCCTCGAGGCCCTCGAGGAGCGTGAACTCCCACATCGGCCGCGCCGGATCGAACGCGGTCATCCCGGCCGTGCGTGCCATGTCGAGCACGCCCTCGCGATTGGCGGGGTGGGGGGCGGCGAGGCGACGTACATGCCAGCTGATGTCGAAGTCGGTGTCGTCGACCCAGCGCGGCGGCGCCAGACCGTAATCCGGTACCAGCTTGCGCCGCATCGCCGGCAGCACCCGCGCCGCGCGGTCGACCGTGGCGAGAAATCCGTCCCAGTCGGGAGTCGCGTCGAGCAGCATGACCACGACGACCGTCGATCGCAGGATCGGATTCTGCTCCATACGCCAGGTGAATGTGTCCGTTTGCGTCATCCGCCGCGCGTCATTGCTCACTATTCCGATTGTTCTCCCCGTACCGCCACGTCGCTGACGATTACTCAAGATGGGGTCGTTGGCCTCATCGCGCACACTGCCCGGTGCCGCCCGACTGTGCCAGGCTGGTGCGGTGACGACGACAGATCCGACGCCGGGAGTTCGGCGCGGCACCGTGTACGGGTTCGACGCGCTGATCGTGAACACCGACCATTCCAGCGCGGCGATCTCCCTCTTCGGCGGCCAGGTGCTCTCGTTCCTTCCGGCCGGCAGCGTCCACGACGTGCACTGGGTGTCGCCGTTGGTGGCGGACGCACCCACCCCGATCCGCGGCGGAATACCCGTGTGCTGGCCCTATTTCGCGCGAGAGGGTCAGACCGGCGACGTCCCGTCGCACGGCTACGCACGCACCGCGCGGTGGAGTTTGGTGGCATCGCGGGTCGCCGCGGACGGCAGCGTCGACCTCGAGTTGGTGCCCGAGGGACTCGACGATCTCGAGTTGCGGTTGCGGATGACCGTGCGGGTGGGTGCCACCCTGGAGCAGGGAGTGCACACGCACAATGCGGGTGGCAGCGCAGCCGTTCTGACGCAGGCCCTGCACAACTATTTTCGCGTGTCCGACGTGACCGGGATTCGCGTGACAGGGTTGGCCGGGCTGACCTATCTGGACAAGTTCGACGAATCGAAAGCCCATGTCCAGCAGGGTGAGTGGGAACTCCCGGCCGACCAACCGCGCAGCGACCGACTGTATCCCGATGCGGGTGGCCGCTACCGCATCGAGGATCCCGGTTTCGGGCGGGTCATCGAGGTGACCGGCCGGTCCGCGCGCACGGCGGTGGTGTGGAATCCGGGCGAGCAGGTGGCATCGACCATGGCCGATGTGGGTCCGCACTGGCGCGACTTCGTGTGCGTGGAGACCGCGAACGCCGGCCCTGACGTGGTGGAGATTCCGGCCGGTGCCACGCAGTCGATGTGGCAGACGATCGCGGTGTCGGGGTTGGCGTGAGGGCCACGCACGGTTGATCGGGACTACTCCCCGCGCGTCTGATTCAGATCGATCAACCGCAGGGCATCGCCGAGGCCGATGAAGTCCGCGGCGTTGTACGTGGCAAGCGCGGCGGAGTGTTGGATGGCCGTCGCCGCGATCATCATGTCGATGCGGCGCCGGCGACTTGACTGGCCC
Organism: Gordonia sp. NPDC003425; assembly: GCF_053588635.1. Taxonomy (NCBI): domain Bacteria; kingdom Bacillati; phylum Actinomycetota; class Actinomycetes; order Mycobacteriales; family Gordoniaceae; genus Gordonia; species Gordonia sp. NPDC003425. The sequence continues at coordinate 101,348 of NZ_JBSFQI010000011.1, forward strand.
GATCTGAGGACGACGCCGGAGATGACCTGGTAGAGCTTCGCTGTTTCTCCGTCGAACGGCACTCCCCCGCCGTAGAGCGCGTCGATTTGCGCGTGTTGCTTTTGCGTGGCGATCACCACGCCGGGCTCGGAGCTGTTGAGCCCTTCGAGGAACTCCGCGTACACGATGGAACTGATCTGGGTGTCGTCATCGTCGGCGAGCGCTGGGCGGGCAGGCAATCCTCTGATGAGGACGTTGGTGTCGAGGTGGACCAGCGTCACCCGACGTCACCCGACGCATCGCGGCCGCGTTCGATGTCGGCCAGTCGTGACTGCACCTGTCTCGCGTCGAGTCCGTTTGCTGACAGCACATCTGCCAACGCGGCCGCCTTGGCGGTGGGAGCCGACCTCGGCCGACTCTTCCTGGTGAGCACCACCCCGGTGTCTCGGCCCTGCCTGGTGACGTTGAACTCGACGCCGTCCTCCTCCACCATCCTGACCAGCTCCGATCCGCGATGGCTCAGCTCTGCTATTCCAATAGTAGACATGCTAGATATATAGCATTGGTGACATCTGTCACGAGCGATACATGACATTTCCGCTTATCGCGGGTCCGACGTGGACGCGAGAGTTGATGTCATGAACGCGACCACAATCAACCCCACGGCGATCAGGGCAACGGCCCTCACCAAGCAGTTTTCCGGGCAGCACGGCCGCACCGTCCGCGCTGTCGACGGCATCGACCTGACGATCAACTCCGGCGAAGTCGTCGCCTTCCTCGGACCCAACGGCGCCGGCAAGACCACCACGCTCGACATGATCCTCGGACTGAGCGACCCCACCAGCGGAAGCGTGGAGGTGTTCGGTCGTCCGGCCACCGAAACCGCGTCGACGGGGCGGGTCTCGGCGGTCACCCAGACCGGGGGGCTGCTACCCGACTACACCGTCGAAGAGACGGTCCGGGTGCTCGCGTCGATCTTCGCCTCGGGCGCTCCCGACCGCGAGATGCCCGATGTGGCCGACGCGATGGCACGCGCCAACATCACCTCGATCGCCGACCGCAAGGTGTCGAAGTGTTCGGGCGGCGAACAACAGCGAGTGAAGTTCGCGCTCGCGTTGCTGCCCGATCCCGATCTGATCGTTCTCGACGAGCCGACCGCCGGGATGGATGTCGAATCGCGCCGCGCATTCTGGGCCGCGATGCGGGCCGACGCGGGCGAGGGCCGCACGGTGCTGTTCGCCACGCACTACCTCGAAGAGGCCAACGACTTCGCGGACCGCATCGTGATGATCGCGCACGGCAAGGTGGTTGCCGATGGTTCGGCCGAGGCGATCCGCGCGCAGTCATCCGGGCGCTCCGTATCGGCCATTGTCGACGACGCCGACCTGCGCCGGCTACGCGTCGCCTTCCCCCACGTCACCGACATCACGCGCCGGGGCGGACGCGCCTACCTCACCTGCGCTGATTCCGACGCCCTTGCGCGTTACCTGCTCACCGACACCGCTGCCCGCGATCTGGAGATCACCTCCCACGATCTCGAGGACGCATTCGTCGCCCTCACCACCGATACACCCGGCACCCGACAGGCATCCGATGCCGTCGCCGCAGTTGAAAGGAACTGAGAACATGGTTGCGATCCCCATCACCGCCGAGCGCAGGCGCGGCCCGTTCACCGGCGGCCCGCTGCGCGGGTTCTCGCCCACCTACGTCGCCACCGACATCCGCCGGGTCATGCGCAACCGTCGCGCGATGATCTTCAGCGTCGCGCTGCCCACGTTGATGTACGTGATCTTCGGTTCCACCCAGGGATATTCGAAGGACATGATCGGTCACGCCAACGTCGCCGCCTACGTGATGGTGCACATGGCCGTGTACGGCGCGATCCTGGTGACCACCACCAACTCCGCGGCCGTGGCGCTCGAGCAGCAGGCCGGTTGGACGCGCACCCTGCGGCTCACCCCGCTCTCGCCGGCCGGGTACGTGACCACCAAAGCGGTTGTGGCACTGACGGTTGCGATTTTGCCGCTGGCGCTGCTCTCGGTGGTGGGCGTGGCGACCGGTGCACGCGCACCCATCGGCATCTGGCTCGCCTCGGTGGTGCTCGGCTGGATCGGTTCGGTGACCTTCGCGGCCTTCGGGTTGGCATTGGGATCGGCGTTCCGCTCCGAGGCCGCGATGCAGGCTGCCGGCGGAATCCTCACCCTGCTGGCCTTCGCGGGAAACGTCTTCGTGCCGCTGAGCGGCGCGATGTTCACCTTCTCCCAGTTCACACCGATGTACGGCGTGAATGCGGTGGCCACCTACCCGCTCACCAACGGGTGGTCGTCGGCCGAGGAGTACGCACCGCTGTGGGTCGGTCTGGTGAACATGGCGGTGTGGCTGGTGATCTTCAGCGTTGCCGCCGCCTACTTCTACCGTCGCAGCACCGATCGTCAGTGAGAGAATCGACACCGTGAGCGAGGACGTCGGCACCCGACCACGCGGCATGAAGGCCTGGCGCGACACGCGCTGGGCCTTCGCGGCCGTGTGGCTGTTCTTCCTCGTCTACCCGCTGATCGCGATCCCGACATCGGATCATTCGGTCGCCGCGAAGGTGTACGGGATCGCGCTGGTGGTGCTCTTCGCCTGTGCGTATGTGGTGTCGTCGGTCTACACGTTGACACCGGTGATGCGCGGTGAACGACCTCGAGTGCCGCTTGCGCTGAGCCTGGTGACCTTCACGGTGATCGCGTTCGCGTCGATCCCGGTCCTCGGATCGCAGTTCTTCGTCTTCGCCCCGTACATCTGCGCCATCACCGTGTTCACGCTGCCGCTGTCGGCCGGGGTGGTGATCGTCTTCGGCCTGCTGTTGGCGATGGTGCTGGTTCCCAGCGCCGTGCCGGGCTGGGAGGTCGACGCGGGGCTGCTGACGGCGGTGGCGATCACCGGTGTCACCCTGCTGATGGTCAAGGTGATCCAGACCCGCGAAATCGCCCGGGATGCCGCGCAACGTGAACAGCGTGAACTGAAGTCGCAGCTCGCGGTGGTGGCCGAGCGGGAGAGAGTGGCCCGCGACGTGCATGACATCCTGGGCCACTCCTTGACGGTGCTGACGCTGAAATCCGAACTCGCAGCACGCCTTGTCGACCTCGACCCCGATCGCGCCAAGGCGGAGATGACCGAGATCAACGAGATCTCGCGGCGCGCGCTCGCCGAAGTGCGGGCCACCGTGGGCGATCTGCGCTCGCCGGACTTGCGCACAGAACTTGCCACGGCACGAACTGCGCTGCGCGCCGCGGAGATCGACGCGGATCTGCCAGAGATGAACAGTGACGAAGCAAGCGACCCGACGTTGGCATGGGTGCTGCGTGAGGCGGTGACCAACGTGGTGCGCCACAGCGATGCGACGCGTTGCCGTGTGCAGATCGACGGAAACTCCTTGTCCGTCAGCGACAACGGGAAAGGAATCGACGGGTCGACGTTCGGCAACGGCCTGACCGGGCTCGCCGCGCGGGTGTCGGATGCCGGCGGTGTGCTCGACGTTGGTACGGGCGAGGGCGGCGGAACGATCGTGAAGGTCAGGATGCGGTGAAGGCTGGGTTGGGGTGAACGAGATCCGGTTGCTGCTCGCCGATGATCAGGCATTGGTGCGCGGGGCGTTGGCGGCACTGCTCGATCTCGAACCCGACATCAGGGTGGTCGCCCAGGTGGGTCGTGGGGACGATGTGGTGGATGCGGTGCGCGCCAACAACGTCGACGTGTGTCTGCTCGACATCGAGATGCCCGGGATGACGGGTATCGAAGCTGCCGCTGCGGTGCGGGCTCAGACACCCGGGGTGCGTTCGCTGATCGTCACGACGTTCGGCAGGCCCGGTTACCTGCGCCGGGCGGTCGACGCCGGCGCATCGGGCTTCGTCGTCAAGGACACACCCGCCTCGCAACTTGCCGACGCCGTCCGTCGTGTGCACGCCGGGTTGCGGGTGATCGACCCGACGCTGGCCGCCGAGAGCCTGACCGCGGGTGACAGCCCCCTCACCGAACGCGAAACCGAGGTGTTGCGTGCAGCTTTGGGTGGTGCGACGGTGGCCGCGATCGCGCAGCAGGTTCATCTGTCGCCCGGGACCGTGCGCAACTATCTGTCGTCGGCGATGGGCAAGACGGGAACCGGAACGCGAGCGCAGGCCGCGCAGGCGGCACGCGAACGCGGATGGTTGTGAGGGCGGGACCCGGACACTTCCGAGCGGTCACCCCAGGCGCACCACGCCCCCCGGGCGCAACTGCGCCACCTCGCCACGACACTCCACCTCGATGGGCGGTTGCGATCCCGGGGCAGCGGTCACCCGGACTTCGCGACCGCTGACCCGAAGCCGCAGCCGGTGCCCGCGATAGGAGATCGCGACCTCAAGTGCACCGAGGGAGTCCGGCCAGTACGGCCGCAGGATCAGGCGATTGCCGCGGGTCTCGAGGCCGGTGAAACAGCGCTGCAGCAGATCGACGCTGCCCGCCATCGCCGCCAGGTGAATGCCCTCCTGGGTGGTGCCGCCCTGAATGTCCTCGACATCCGAACGCAGCACGTCGTCGAAGAACTCCATGGACTCGGGGCGGCTCAGTCGTGCGAGCACGCCGGAGTGCACCAGCCTGCTCAGCGTCGAGCCATGCGAGGTCCGCGCCATGTAATAGTCGACGGTGCGGCCGATGGTGTCGTCGTCGAGTTCATATCCCATCCGCCCGAACAGATCTCGAAGTTCGCTGTCGGACAGGACATAGAAGAGCATGAGGACGTCCGCCTGCTTGGACGCCCGATAGGCGTTGACGTCGTCACCCTCGGCCTCCAGGATGCGGTCGAGGCGGGCGACGCTGCCGTACTTCGCGCGGTAGCCGTCCCAATCGAGTTCTGCCAGCGCCTCATAGCCCTCGAACTGGCTGATGACGTCGTCGTGGAACGGCACGTACATGCGCCTGGTGATGTCCTGCCACCGGGCCGTTTCCTGGACATGCAGGCTCAGCCGCTGGGTGAGTTCGGCGCGCACCTGCAACGGGAGCACGGTGAGCACCTCCTCGGCGCGGCGCATCACCCAGACCGCCATGACGTTGGTGTAGGCGTTGTTGTCCACGCCGTCGTAGGGATGATCCGGGTAGCCGCCGTGGAACTCATCGGGGCCGATCACCCCGCGGATCACATACCGGCCTCGGGCCTCCTCGAAAGTGGCGAGACTGGCGTAGTAGCGCGCGATCTCGATGAGCATCTCGGCGCCGTAGTCGACGAGGAACTCGAGGTCGCCGGTCACCTGGTAGTACTGCCACACGTTGTAGGCCACAGCGATTCCGATGTGGATCTGCCTCGCACTGGGATCGGGATTCCACCGGCCCGAGTCCGGGTTGAGGTGCAGCTGTTGACTTTCCTCACGGCCGTCGCTGCCCGACTGCCACGGGAACATGGCCCCCTTGTGTCCGGCTGCGGTCGCCGATGCCTGCGCTTGCGCCATCCGCAGAAAGCGATACCGCAGCAGCGACCGGGTCAGCGTGGGCAGGCGGAGATTCAGCACCGGGAACACAAACAGTTCGTCCCAGAAGATGTGTCCGCGGTAGGCCTCCCCGTTCAAGCCGCGCGCCGGCACCCCGACGTCGAGCTCACTTGTGTTGGGCGACAACGTCTGCAACACGTGCATCAGATGGAACCGGACGATGCGCAGCACGTCGGCACGGCCCTCGAAGGCGATGTCGAACCGATCCCACAGGGTGCCCCACCGCAGAACGTGCCCGTCGAGGAGTTCGTCGAACCGAGGAAGCCGGCCCAGCCATCGCTCGGCTTCGTCGAGGGGTTCGGAGATCGCGGGGTCGCGCCCGGTGAACACCGTGACCAGCTTCTCCAGGGTGACCGGTTCGTCGCTGACGGCATCCACGGAGATGTCGTGTCCGATGCGGTCCCCGTCACCGTCGGTCTCGTGTACCGGACTGTATCGGCCGATGGAGGTGTCATGGTTGTGCCACACAGTGTTTCGTGCCGCCATCGCCACGGTCACCCGCGACTGGTTGGTCTGCACCGACAGCGCCGCGGAGTCCTCGGACAGTTCGGTGGCGGCGACCGGTTGGAGGTGGGTGCCCGCCAGGTCGCGGTAGCGAGGGACCAGCGAGTTGGTCACGGCGCCGTCGAGCAGCGACCGGAACTCCACCCGGCCCGACCATCCGCGCGGCACCAGAGTGACCTCGAGCGCGCACACGTGCGGGAGATGCATTGCGACGAAACGTCGTTCGGAGACATCGGTGATCCGGCCGGAGGCGTCGCGGAAGGAGAACCGTCGGGTGAGGATGGCGCGGCGCACGTCGAGGACCTGGCGGTAGTCGATCAGGTCGGCGCGGTCGATGTCGAACCAGTCGCCGCCGTCGACGCGGAACGTCAGCGACAGCCAGTTCGGCAGATTCACCATGCTCTCGTTGTCGATGGTACGGCCGTCGATCCGGTCCTCGAGCCGGTTGAAGATGCCGGCCGCGTAGGTACCCGGATAGTGCACGTCGCCGGCCCGCGCGTCGGGCGAGGCGCCGCGGGTACAGAACACCCCGTTCCCGGTGCTGCACAACGCCTCTCGTAACAGCTGCGTGTCCGGATCGTAGCTGTCGTACACCATCGCCCAGGGGCTGTCGGGCGTAGCGACGGCTTCGGGTGCCGACCCCAGGAGGTCGGCCAGCCGTTGGAGTAGTTCGCGGACGTCGTCGGGATCGGCGACGGAGAACTCTGCGGCCGACCGGCGTTCACCGTCGGGTTGTCGCACGACGATGCCGATCGAGTCGCGGGGCAGTGCGTCGAAGGCGAACTCGTCGGCGAGGGCGTCGCCGACGTAGATCGGCAGGGTGGTAGTGCCGTCGCCGAGGAGTTCGAGCAGCCGATCGAGTGCGCGACCTCGATTCCAGCCGGCGTCGGCGTCCGCGTCGGCGGATGGTTGTTGTGCTCCGTCAGGTCCGTGGAGTTGCCGGCCGTCCCGGCCCGCGTACCAGATGCCGTCGACGTTGACCCGCGCCCGCAGGTCGTCGACGTCTCGGCTGCTGATCACCACCACCGGGCACGAGGCGGCCACCCGCTCGATCTGTTCGGCCGCGCCCTCGACGAGTCCTTCCGCGGCTGCGTCGGTGGCGTTGCTGGCCGAGGGCGCGATGGTGCCGCCGTAATCCAAAACCACCACCGGCGTGCGGTCACGGACCCTTGCGGTCAGCTGGTAGCGGGAGGTGAGCGCCTCCGGAATCTGCGACACCCGAGCGAAGCCCGAGCGGACGTCGATCCGGGCGGGGCTGTCGACCACCACGTCCACGTCGCGATGCTGCGAGGTGGTGGCGCCGATCGCGATCACCAGATCGAACCCCGCACGGGCGCCCACGCCTACCCCTCGCTCGGTGGTATCGATCACCACGGTGCGCGCCGGCGGCACACCGAGGCGGTGCGCGGTGTCGAGGAGCGGATCGACGATGTCTGCTGCGGGTTCGTTCGGTTCGACCACGACGACGTCGACGGCGATACCCGCGCCGCGCAGGCGCCGGGACAGTTCGGCGACCGACGGATCGGACGACAGCGGGTCACCCCCCGATTCATCGCCGACGAGGCGGTCGAGTTCGAAGATCACCGCGTCGTGGCGGCGGACGTCGATCTCCGCGACCGTCGCTGTTGCGAGCCGAGTGTCCATGTCGCCGTCTCCGTTGATCGATCGCCCTGGATAGCCCGACCCTATCGACATCTCGGCGACCGCATAGCGGCCTCGGCGAGATTGCGGATCGCGAATCGTCCGGTCACCCGACAGCCGCGGCGTGGGTCGTCGGAGGATAATCAACCGTGCCCGAACCGCGTCACCGAAAGAAGCATGCCGTGCGTATCCAGGGCCTGTTGTGGGCCTTCTCCGCGGTGGCGAGCGCCGCGCTCGTCGCCACGATCTCCACCGAACCGGCACAGGCGGCACCTCCGCCCGCCTCGTCGGTACTCGCCGATCTGAATTCCCTGCCGGTGAAGGGCCGCGCCCCGATGACCGGCTACAGCCGCGCCCAGTTCGGCCAGGCATGGTCGGACGACGTGGCGGTTGCCCAGGGACACAACGGATGCGACACCCGCAACGACATCCTCCGGCGTGATCTCACCGCGATCACACTGAAACCGGGCACCGACGGCTGCGTCGTCGCCTCGGGCACGCTCACCGATCCGTACACCGCAACGGTCATCCCGTTCGTACGGGGCCCGCAGTCGAGAGACGTCGAGATCGATCACGTCGTGGCCCTGGGCGACGCCTGGCAGAAGGGCGCTCAGCAGTGGTCGCCGGACACACGGCGCGATTTCGCCAACGACCCGCGAAACCTGCTCGCCGTCTCGGGACCGGCGAACCAGCAGAAGGGCGACGGCGACGCCGCCACCTGGCTGCCGCCGAACAAGTCCTTCCGGTGCACCTACGTGTCGACGCAGGTCGAGGTGAAGAAGACCTACGGCCTGTGGGTGACAGCGGCCGAGAAGCAGGCCATGCAACGCGTGCTGTCGTCGTGCGCCCATCCTGACCCCACGCCGCCGACGACGACCACGCCCCCGGCCACCGCACCCCCGGCCACACCTCAGTCGCCGGGCGGGACCTACTACGCCAACTGCAGTCAGGCCCGCGCTGCCGGTGCCGCACCGATCTACGCCGGACAGCCGGGATACCGGCCCGGTCTCGACCGCGACGGCGACGGCGTCGCCTGCGAGTAGCCCGGCACGTTGTGCGCACGGCCGCGGGTCATTCGCGGCACGGAGTCGCCACCATGTCACCGCCGAGAGGGATCTCGGGTTCGGTGATGCGGGCGCCGCTGCGGGCCGCCCCGATGCCCGCGGCCACCACCAGAGCGATACCCGCCACCGAGGCGGGACCCGGAATCTGGTGCAGGATGAGCAGTCCGATCAGGACCGCGAAGGCTGGTTCGAGTGCCATCAGCGTGCCGAACGCGGACGTGGTGAGGCGGCGAAGCGCCTGTAACTCCAGGGCGAACGGGATCACCGGCAGCAGGATCGCGAGCCCGAGGCCGATGAGCCACAGGTCGGGGGTCATCCTGCCGATGGTTGAGGGACCGGCGATCAGGGTGGCGACGATGCCCGCGACCGGCATGGACACGGCCAGTCCCTGAAGGCCGGTGACCTCGTCGCCGATCCGTTGGGTCAGCAGGATGTAGGTGGCCCAGCACACCGCGGCCGCCAGGGCGAACAGCACGCCGACCAGGTTGACCGCCCCGGACCACGGGTGGGTGAGGAGCACCACGCCGACCGCGGCGAGCGCGGGCCACAGGATGCGTCGACCACCGCGGGCCGTGGCCACCGCGACGCCGAGCGGGCCGAGGAATTCGAGTGCGCTGGCGGTGCCGAGCGGGATGCGCGCCACCGCGGCCATGAAGAGCATCACCGTGCCGGCCGTCACGACGCCGAGCGCCGTAGCGGTGGCGAAGGTGCGTCGGGTGAAGGCCGAAGGTCGGGGCCGCACGAACACGAGCAGCAGCACCCCGGCCCACATCAGTCTCAGCCAGCCCGCACCCTCGGCCCCCACGCGGTCGATCAGCGTCACCGAGACCGCGAGCCCGAGCTGGACACACAGCATCGAGGCGACGGCCATGGCCGTGCCGGTGCGCGCCGAGTTCGTTCCCATGAAGCCATTGAAGGCCCGCAGGACCGTTCGTGTCCACGTGTGATTACTGGACATACCGTTCGGTAATCGTGAACACTCCACGCATGGATCTGCGTCGTCTCGAACTGCTGCTGGCGTTGTCGCGGCTGGGCTCGATGCGCGCCGTCGCCGACAGCTTCGGGTTGACCACGTCGACGGTGTCGCAGCAGATCGCGTCCCTGGCTCGCGAGACCCGCACACAATTGATCGAACCGGACGGCCGTCGGGTGCGGCTGACCCCGGCGGGCCGGCGACTGGCCGATCACGCGGTGACGATCCTGGCCGACGTGGACGCTGCCTTGCGCGATCTCGATCCCGACGCCGAGCCGATCGGCACGCTGCGGGTGGGCGGGTTCGCCACCGCCATCCGCGCGTCGCTGCTGCCGGTGCTCGCCGACCTCGCGACGACACATCCGGGCCTGCACGCCATCGTCGGCGAGTACGAGCCCATCGAGGCTCTCGAGCTGCTCGTCGACGATGAACTCGATCTCGCGCTGACCTACGACTACCAGTTGGCACCGGCGGTGGCCGACCCCGTGCTGCGCAGCACCGCACTGTGGACCACACCGTGGGGATTGGCGGTACCCGCAGACGCCGTCGATGTGGCGGACCTGTCCGCGTACGCGGAGCAATCCTGGATCGTCAACTCCCGCAACAGCGCCGACGAGACGGTGGTGCGCGCATTGGCGTCGCTGAACGGATTCACGCCGCGGATCGCGCATCAGATCGACAGCCTCGAACTCGTGGAGGACCTCATCCTCGCCGGGTACGGCGTGGCATTGCTACCGGTGAACCGGGCGGCCCGAGCCGGTGTGAAGGTGCTGCCGCTCGCGCAGCCGGGCGTGCAGATGACCGCGTACGCGGTGACCCGACGAGGGCGCGACTCGTGGGCGCCGCTGCGACTGGTGTTGAGCCGCTTGACCGCTGCGGACGATCGTGTTCGGATCTTGGACCAGTGGCCGCGATCGGGGTGACGCTCCCGATCGCGGCGAGTGGCACTCAGCTTTCGCTCGGTGGAGGGGACGAATACCTTCCTGGGTGGGCATCTCCGACGAGACGGGAAGTGGTAGGGCTGTGCGAATTCTCGTGGTCGACGACGATCGCAATGTCGCCGAGACGGTCCGCCGGATGATGGCAGCCGAGGGCTGGGTGGTCGACGTGGTCCACGACGGCGTGGCGGGCCTGGAGAAGGCGACCACGGAGCACTTCGACGTCATCGTTCTCGACATCATGATGCCGGGTCTCAACGGCTACGAGGTGCTGCGCAAGCTGCGTGACGCCGGTGTGTGGACACCGGTGCTGATGTTGACCGCCAAGGACGGCGAATACGACCAGGCCGACGCATTCGATTTCGGTGCCGACGACTACCTGACCAAGCCGTTCTCGTTCGTGGTGTTCATCGCGCGACTGCGTGCACTGGCCCGGCGAGGTGGTCCCGAACGGCCGGCCATCCTCGTCGCCGGAAGCCTGACCCTCGACCCGGCCGCTCATGTGGTTCGTCGTGGTGATGACGAGTTGCCGCTCACGCCACGAGAATTCGGCGTTCTGGAGTTTCTCATGCGACACAAGGGCGAGGTGGTGACCAAAGCCGAGATCCTGCGGTCGGTGTGGGATGTCAACTACCGCGGCGACGAGAACGTGGTGGAGGTCTACGTCAGCTACCTGCGCCGGCACATCGATACACCGTTCGGCTGCAAGGCGATTCAGACCGTGCGGGGAGTGGGTTACCGCCTCGCGGCCGATGGTGGCTGAGCGGCGGAATCGCCGGTGGGCAGCCGGAACCCGACGGCGGCACCGCCCTGGGGTGAGTCCGCGATCAGCACCTCGCCACCGTGGGCACGCACGATCTCGGTGACGATCGACAGTCCCAGGCCCGAACCGCCGGACTCTCGCCGTCGCGACGCATCGAGGCGCACGAAGCGTTGCGCGACGCGGGACTTGTCCGGATCGGCGATGCCGGCCCCGTTGTCACACACCATGACGGTGACCGACTCGTGGTGCGAGTCCTGGGCCATGATGATGCTGATGTGGTCGCGGGTGTGCCGGACGGCGTTGTCGGCGATGTTGCGCAGCGCGCGCGACAGTTTCTCGGCGTCGCCGCGTACCCGGACCGCCACGATGGTGGCGTCGATGCGGTGGTCGGTGAGGGCATCGAGCCGGGCGACCTCGTCGCTGACGATCTCGTCGAGATCCACCTCGTCGACGCTCAGCGGCACACCACTCTCGTCCGCCCGCGCCAGCAAGAGGAGGTCGGCGACCATGCGTTGCAGTCGCAGCGCGTCGGGCAGCATCACCGACTCGACGGTGGCCGGATCGATCGACTGGCGTTTGGCGTGCGACAGGTCCAGGAGTCCCACCAGGGTGGTGAGGGGGCTGTTGAGTTCGTGCGAGGCGTCGTTGACGAATTGGAGTTGCTGTAGCCGCGACAACTCGATGCGGTCGAGCATCTCGTTCATCGTGACGGCCAGTGCGGCCACCTCGTCGTCGGTGCCGGGCACCGGTACCCGCTGGGTGAGGTCGCCGCCGTTGATGTCGTCGACCCGGGTGCGGATGTCGTCGACCGGGCGCAGTGCCCGACCCACGAAGTGGTGGGTGAGGACGGCCATGCCGATCACGATGAACGGGAACACGATGCAGCACAGGACCGCCAGGGTGATCACGGTGGTGTTGATGGGCGCTTCCTCGGCCCCCACCTGGATGGTCAGGGTGCCCTGCGGCGTGGCGACACCGTAGGCGGTGGCCTGGAACTCCTTGTCGGTGTCGGTGGCGTGCGCGCCGTGGATGGTGAGTCGTTGACCGGCCGCCACCGGCGGTGACATCGGCTGCGAGTAGGCAGGATCGTTGACCAGCAACAGCTTTCCGTCGGCGTCGGTGATCTGCACCGCGGCGACGTTCTGTCCCGGCGCCAGCAACTGCCGGTCGACGTCGGTGAGGCTCTCGGCGGTGATGCTCTGGGCGATGAGCTCGGCGCGCGCGAAGGTGGCCGCGTCGGCGGTGCGTAGCAGCACGTGGTGCAGCACCCCGATCATGACGATGGCGGCAACCGCGAGCGCTGCGCTCACCAGACCGGTCGCGACAAGCGTGAGCCGCATCCGAACAGGCCGCACGATGCGCAATAACCGCAGGTAGAGAGCATCGAGACGGGCACGCACCCTTCGACACTAGCTCCGCACCGTTTCTGGCCGCGGCCGTCCTCAGCATCTCCTAAGCTCGCATCGACGATGATGATGGCGTGCGCAGGTTCGTCGGTCCGCGTGTGGATGAGCCGTGATGTCGGTCGATCGAACGCTGATCCACATCGGGCCGGCATTGGCCATTGCCGTGGCGGTTCTCGCGGTGATCGCGGTGATCGCCAATCGGTGGAACGGGGAGGGTCTGGCCCGGGCCACGGTGCTGGCGGTGCTGCGGGCCACGGTGCAACTCGCCCTGCTCGCCGCAGTACTGGCCGTGGTGATCCAGACCTTGTGGGCGTCGGCGATTTTCGTCCTGGTGATGGCGGTGGCCGCGGCGGCGACCTCCGCGGGTCGGGTCCGATCGGGTCGGCCCACGGTGAGCACGACGGTGCGGTGTCTTGTCCCGGTCGCGGCGAGCACACTGCTCATCGTCGTGGTGCTGGTGCTCGTCGACGTCCTGCCCGCCACCGGTCTCGCCATCATTCCCACCGCCGGAATCATGTTGGGCGGCGCGATGAACACCACCTCGATTGCGGGCCGGCGCGCCCACGACGAACTACGCACTCGTCGTGGCGAGGTGGAGGCCGCGCTCTCCCTCGGCCTACTGCCGCGCGAAGCCCGGCTCGAGATCTGCCGCCCGTCGGCGATCACCTCGTTGATTCCCGGCCTGGATCAGACCCGTTCGGTGGGGTTGGTCACCATCCCCGGTGCGTTCGTCGGCATGGTCCTCGGCGGCGCCTCCACCACGGCCGCGGCGATCATGCAGCTGTTCGTGCTGGTGTCACTGCTGGTGGTCAGTGCCGTCGCGGCGCTGGCCACCATCGAGTTCGTCGCCGGCGAAGCGCTCTGATCCGGCGGTGGCTCACCCTCACGGCTCGGGTGATGGTGATGCGACGAGAACCACCGCGCGTAAGCCGAGTGAGGCACGCGAGGCTCACCGCGATCCCGCCCGCGCTCGCCAACACGATCCGGGCACGCCGTGATGTCGTCGCGGACAGCAACACCATCGCGACCGCCCACGCCGTGGTGCCGGTGACATGTCCCGAGGGATACGACGACGATGTCTCGAGAACGTCGATGCCCAGCGGCCCACCGCTCACCAGAATCCAGGCACCGGTGAAGGCGACAGCGATGAGCAGCACGATGCCGCACACGACTCGGAAACGGTGGTGGCGCATGCTGTCACGATCGCGCTTGGTCGCTGTGGGGACGCTGAACGATGCTGAGTGTTCCCAAGGGGACGGGCCCTCGTTGTTAGACTGACGATCGCCCGCGGCGACGGGTCCCGACCAGGCAGCGGGCGTTCGACTCTCCGCGTCCACCGGGCAGGGTGATCGAAACGAGGGTGAGGGCGAGGGCGATGACATCAGCGCCGACGTGGCGAACGGTGCCCGCTCCGGAGCTCGACACGATCCTGACCGCGGCGCTGGAGTCGTTCAGCGAACACGGCTACCACGGCACGTCGGTGCGCGACATCGCCCGGCTGGCGGGCCTGTCGGTGCCCTCCCTGTATTACCGGTACGACAGCAAAGAGGGCGTGCTCTACGCCCTGCTCACCTACGGGCTCGGCAGGGTGATCGAACGCGTGGAGGCCGCGGCGGCGTCCTCGGATGATCCGACCGAACAACTTGCCCACGTCGTGGAGGCGATCGTTCTCACCATGACGCGCAACGCCGCGGTGTCGTCACTCGATGTCTCCGAAGCCCGCTATCTCGGTCCGCAACGACACCAGGAGTACGCCGTGATGCGCGCCGACGTGGAGCATACGGTCACCGCGATCCTCAAGGCCGGTATCGAGTCAGCCGGTTTCCGGATCGATGACGTGCCCGAGACCATGCGGGCCATTCTCGGTATGACGCAAGCGATTCCGCGGTGGTATCAGTCCGATGGTTCCGACCGGCCCGAGGAGATAGCCGCGCGCTATGCCCAACTCGCGCTGCGGATGGTGGGCTCGCCGGCAGCCGGCTGAGCCGCAGATGTCAGGCGGAGACCTCGACGTCGTCGGAATGTGATGCCGCGCGCCGCTCGGCGAGGCGGTGGGCGTCGATCGGTATCCGGCGCAGCGCCGTTTCCAGCGACGCGAGGTCGCCGAGGTCCCCTGCCTGCTGGAACCCCACCACGAGAAAGAGTGCCTCCCTGGCCAGTTGCCTCGCTGCCGCTACGTCGCCGACCACCCCGGTGAACGCCTTCGTGACGGTCTCCAGGCGTTGCGCATCGACCTCGCGCTGCAGGGCCTTCACCTCGGCGTCGACTCCCGCCCAGGTGCGGATCGCGGCCTCGGAGGCGTGTGGCAGGTCGAGGCCCACCTCCAGTAGCCAGTCGACCTGACGCTCCGCGTCGCTCACCCGTTCTGCCTGTCGGGCAATCCTCTCGGTCTGCTCCTGGCCCCAGTTGGCGAGCAGTTCCCGCGTGAACGACTGCCAGTTGTCGAAGGAATGGTAGAAGGAGCCGGTCGTGACGCCGACGACTTCGCACAGCCGGTTCATCTTCAGCGCCCCGTACCCCTCGTCGGCGAGGATTCCCATCGCGGCAGCGAAAAACCGCAGCTGCACTGGCGTCCACGAGTTCATCGCTCACCTCCAGCCGTCGTCGGAACGTGGTCTCCACCTTAAGCGGTGATCGGCGAAGTGTTCCCGGGGCAGACGGTTGCATTTATCCATAACATAACTTATGTTACTGTTTGTGACTCACGCCACGTGGGCCGCGTCACACTCAGCAGTTGGAGGCAATCATGGGGTTCCGAGACTCCACAGAGGTCACGAAGTACATCGGCGGAATCTTCGAGAACGCGTTTGAGGATCCGGAGCTCGCCGCCAAGCTCCACGCAGCCGGGATCATCATCAAGTTCGACTTCGCCGACCCCGACGTCGTCCTCGCGATCGACATGGGCAACGGAGTGGTGCAAGAGGGCATCGGATCGCTGGTTCCCGATGCCGAACTCGCGATGACCGCCGACACCGGAAACGCCTACTGGCAGGGCAAGGTGAACCTTCCGCTGGCCATGGCCAAGGGCCACATCAAAGTCGGCGGCAATGTCGCGGCGATGCTCAAGGTCGCACCACTGTCCAAGCAGCTCTTCTCCACCTACGTCGATCGCTTGAAGGCCGACGGCCGAACCGACCTGCTCGTCGGCTGAGGCGCAGTCCACGACATGTATCCCGGAAAGTACGCTGCCCTCGATCCGCAGAAGCCCGCACTCGTCATGGCCGATTCGGGCCGCATCCTGACCTACGGCGAACTCGAGACCAACTCGGCCTCCCTCGCCCGTCTTCTGCACGACCGCGGCCTTCGCGCCGGAGATGTGGTCGCGCTGCTCAGTGACAACAGCCCCGAAGCACTTGAGGTGTATTGGGCCGCACTGCGCTCGGGCCTCTACATCACGGCCATCAACCATCATCTCACCGCCGAGGAAGTCGGCTACATCATCGACGACTCCGGCGCCACGGCGCTGGTCGCCGCCGCATCGCTCGCCGAGCTCGCCGAGGCCGTGACGTCGCTGACGCCACAGGTCGAGACACGACTTGCGTTCGGCGGCAAAGTGTTCGGCTACGATTCCTACGAGGCGGTCATCGCCGACGCCGGCGAACCACTCGAGCAGATGCCCCGCGGCGCCGACATGCTGTACTCGTCGGGCACCACCGGCCGCCCCAAGGGCATCAAGGCGCCGCTTCTCCCGATCACCGTCGACCAACCGGGCGATCCGATCTTCGACCTGCTCGGAAAGGCGTTCGGGATGAGCCCCGACACCGTCTACCTGTCGGCCGCGCCGATCTACCACGCCGCACCGCTGCGCTACTGCGGTGTCACGCAAGCCAACGGCGGAACCGTGGTGATGATGGAGCGATTCGAACCGGAGGCGGCCCTCGCCGCGATCGAGCGGTACAAGGTCACCATGCTGCAGATGGTGCCGACGATGTTCGTGCGGATGCTTCAACTCGACGATGAGACCCGGCACCGGTACGACACGTCGAGTCTGCGCATCGCCGTGCACGCGGCCGCACCGTGCCCGCCGGAAGTCAAGAGGGCGATGATCGACTGGTGGGGACCGATCCTCGTCGAGTACTACTCGTCAACAGAGGCAAACGGTTTCACCCTCATCACGTCGCCGGAATGGCTGACGAAGCCCGGTTCGGTCGGAAAGCCGATCCTCGGCGTCGCCCACATCTGTGACGAGGACGGCAACGAGCTACCCACCGGCGAGGTGGGCACCGTGTACTTCGAGCGCCCTGCCCTACCATTCCGATATCACAAGGACGACAACAAGACCCGCGCAGCACAACATCCGGGGCATCCCACCTGGACGGCGGTCGGCGACCTCGGCTACGTCGATGACGACGGATACCTCTTCCTCACCGACCGCAAGTCGTTCATGATCATCTCCGGTGGGGTGAACATCTACCCGCAAGAGGTCGAGAACGTTCTGACCCTACATCCGGCCATTCGCGACGTCGCCGTCATCGGCGTGCCCGACCCGGTGATGGGTGAATCGGTCAAAGCCGTGGTGCAACTACGTGACGGTGTGGAACCGACCGACGAACTGGCAAGCGACATAGTCGATTACGTTCGGGATCGCATCGCGCACTACAAGGCACCCAAGAGCGTCGACTTCGTTCCCGACTTACCGAGGACGCCCACCGGCAAGCTCGTCAAACGGCACCTCATCAACCAGTACCGCGTTCAGGAGGCCACGGCATGACCATCACCACCGCCGAGCACACGTTCCACCCAGAACGTGTCACGGACATGAACTTCTGGTCGAAGTCGTTCGATGAACGCGACGACGTGTTCGCCCGCCTGCGGGCGGACCATCCGATCACCTGGCATCCACCCATGGAGGCAGACCTGATGCCGTCGGAGCAACCCGGTGTATGGGTGGTCGTTCGGCACGAGGACATCGCCGAGGTGAGCAAGAACCCGGCCCGCTTCTGCTCGGGCAAAGGTGTCCAATTCGAGGACGCACCAGAGGATCTCCTCGAAGCATCCCACTCGTTCCTCGCCATGGATGCGCCGCGGCATGGGCAGTTGCGCCGCCTGGTCAGTGCGGCGTTCACCCCCAAACAGGTCGCGAAGATCGATCACCGGATCCGGGAGCAGGCCGGTCGGATCGTCGACGGTCTGCTCGCCGAAGGCGGCGGCGACTTCGTCGACCTCGTGTCCAAGCAGATGCCGATGTGGACGATCTACGAGATGATGGGCCTCGATCCGGCACTGCGCGCCGAGGCGTCGCACATGGCCGACGAGATGGTCGCCTACAACGACCCCGATGTCGCCAACGGCCGTGAGCCGGGGGAGGTGGTCAACGAGTCGCTCGTGGCGTTGCTGACGACCGGTCTCGAGTTCGCCGACCTGCGCCGCCGCGAACCCGCCGACGACCTCATGACCGGGCTGGTCAATGCCGAGGTCGACGGTAACAAACTCGCCGATGACGAGATCGCCGCGTTCTTCGTGCTGGCATCGGTCGGCGGCAACGACACCACGCGTAACACGATCTCTTTCACTTCCCTTGCTCTGCAAGAGTTCCCACAACAGCGGGCGTGGCTCATGGAGGACTACGACGGGCGTATACGGACGGCCGTCGAGGAATTCATCCGCTGGGCGTCACCGGTGATGACATTCCGGCGCACTGCCACGCAAGACACCGTCCTGGCCGGCCAGCCCATCGCGGCCGGCGAGTGGGTGGCGATGATGTACTCGTCGGGCAACCGTGACGAGCGGGTGTTCGACCATCCGCGCGAATTCGACCTGTCACGTCACCCGAACCCGCACCAGGGATTCGGCGGCGGCGGTCCCCACTTCTGCATGGGGAACTTCTTGGCGAAGATGCAGATCACCCATCTCTGGCGAGAACTGCTCACCAGGGTTCCGACACTCGAAGTCGGTGAGCCACAGCTGATGCGGGGCAACTTTGTCCGTGCCGTCAAGTCGCTGCCGTGCGAGATCCGCTGAAAGGGATTGACATGTCCAGATATACGGGCCGACGAGTCGTGGTCACCGGTGCCGCATCGGGTATCGGGCACGCCACCGCCGAACGTCTGATCGCCGAGGGTGCCGAGGTCTACAGCCTCGACCGCAACGAGCCCACCGCGGCGGTCACCGAACATCACAAGGTAGACCTCTCCGACCCGGTCGGCATCGAGCACGCACTCGAGAATCTTCCGCCCACCGTGCACGCCCTGTTCAACGTGGCCGGTGTGCCGGGCACAGCACCCGCCGAACTCGTCTTCCGGGTGAACGCGATGGCTGTGCGGCAACTCAGCGAGGGCATCCTTCCCCGTCTGGAGCCGGGTGGATCGGTCGTCAACGTCTCGTCCACCGCGGGGTTCGGCTGGCCGGCCCGCCTCGAGGTCATCAAGGACCTGCTGGCCACCGACACCTTCGATGAGGGGGTGAAGTGGTTTGCCGAGCATCCCCAGGAAGGCAACGCCTACAACTTCTCCAAAGAGGTCGTCACCGTATACACGATGATGATGGGTCTCGTCTTTGCCGATGCCGGGCTGCGGATCAACGCCGTGCTTCCCGGCCCGGTGCAGACACCGATCCTGCCCGATTTCGAGGAGACGATGGGCATCGACAACCTCGACGGTCTCAAGGAACTGCTCGGCCGCCACGCGAAACCGGAGGAGATCGCCGCCGCGGTCACCTTCCTGGGCTCCGACGACGCCAGCTGGATCAACGGGCATCCGCTACTGGTGGAGGGCGGTGCGTTCGGCGCGGTGTACACCGGCCTGGTACCGGCGCCGTAGATCTGAGGGTCCGATGCGGCAGCTACTGGAGAAGCTGCAGGAGACGCAGCGCTCGGGTGTCACCCGGCCCATCGCCTGGCGCAAGCGCCAGCTCGCCGGGTTGCGCCGACTCGTCGACGACAACGAGAGCGCGATCGCCGAGGCTCTCGCCGACGATCTCGGGCGCGGCCCGGCGGAGGCGTGGCTCGGTGACGTGTCCCCGACGATCGGTGAAATCGACTATGCGCTCAAGCATCTGCGTCGCTGGATGAGACCCGAGCGGGTGCGGCTGCCGCTGAGCCAGCAGCCCGGTCGCGGCCGGGTGGTGTACGAACCGCTCGGCGTGGTGCTGGTCATCGGCCCGTGGAACTACCCGATCTATCTCACCCTCTCACCCATGGTGGCGGCACTGGCCGCCGGAAACTGCGTGGTGGTCAAGCCCTCTGAGCTCGCACCGGCGAGTTCTGCGCTGATCGCCGACCTCGTACCGCGCTATCTCGACACCTCCGCCGTCGCGGTGATCGAAGGCGATGGGGCGGTCACCCAGGAGTTGCTCGCACTGGGCTTCGACCACGCCCTGTTCACCGGTGGAACCGAGATCGGCCGCAAGATCATGGCCGGTGCCGCACCCACCCTGACCCCGGTGACCCTCGAGTTGGGCGGCAAGAGCCCGGTGTACGTCGCCGCCGACGCCGACCTCGAGGTGGCCGCGAGGCGGATCGCGTGGGTCAAGCTTCTCAACTCCGGCCAGACCTGTGTGGCTCCCGACTATGTCCTCGCCGACCGGGAGATCTGCGACGACCTGGTGGCACGCATCGGCACCGCGGTGGCCCAGATGCGCGGTG
This sequence comes from Gordonia sp. NPDC003425, assembly GCF_053588635.1. Lineage (NCBI taxonomy): Bacteria > Bacillati > Actinomycetota > Actinomycetes > Mycobacteriales > Gordoniaceae > Gordonia > Gordonia sp. NPDC003425. Next base: position 121,702 of record NZ_JBSFQI010000011.1, read on the forward strand.
GCGACCTCGCAGTGCCGATCGTGAACGACCGTCAGTTCGCACGGCTGACCGGATACCTCGACACCACCTCGGGTGCCGTGTCCAGCGGGGGCTCCCACGACCCGCAACGGCTGACGATCGAACCCACCGTCCTCGTCGACCCCAAACCCGACGATCCGGTGATGACCGAGGAGATCTTCGGCCCCATCCTGCCCGTGCTCGCCGTGGACGGCCTCGACGAGGTCGTCGAGTTCGTCACCGGCCGGCCCAAACCGCTGGCGATGTACGCCTTCACGGGATCGGCTGCGGTGCGCAAGCGGATCATCGCCGAGATCCCCGCGGGGGGAATGGTGTTCAACCACCTCGCGATGCAGGTGCTGTGTCCGCAGCTCCCGTTCGGCGGCGTGGGGCCGAGCGGCATGGGCGCCTACCACGGCATATGGGGTTTCCGGCATCTCAGCCACCGGAAGGCCGTGCTCACCAGGGCATCTCGGCCCGATCCCGGCTTCGTGTACCCGCCCTACACGCCACGAGCACTGAAACTCATGCGCCGCCTCCTGTGACCTACACCCGCACCGAAAGCGAGACCATCATGAAGATCTGCATCGACACCGACAAGTGCACCGGACTGGGTCTGTGCGAAGCCATCGCACCCGATCACTTCGAGGTGGGAGCCGATGGAACGCTCGTCCTCCTCAACGCCGACGTCTCCGCTGACGAGGTGGCCACCATCGAAGAGGCCATCAGCACGTGCCCGACCGAGGCGATCTCCCTCGAGCCATGACCAGCACCCGTCTCGTGGTCGTCGGGGCATCGCTGGCCGGATTGCGCGCAGCCGAGGCGGCACGCAAGTCCGATTCCGATGTGGCGATCACACTCATCGGCGACGAAGCGCACCTACCCTACGATCGCCCGCCCCTGTCGAAGGCCTACCTCGACGCGCCCCAACCCGAGGTGACCACGTTCCGTACTGAGCAGCATCTGCGCGAAGATCTTGGGGTGGACCTCGTTCTCGGCGCTGCCGCAACGAGACTGGACACCGACGAACGCACCGTGATGGTCGGCGATCGGCCGGTGCCGTTCGACGCTGTCGTCGTGGCGACCGGCGCCCGCGCACGCCGGTTGCCCGGAACGGACCTGACCGGTGTGCACACCCTGCGGACCCACGACGATGCCGTGGCCGTGCGGTCAGCGTTGGACGCCGGTGCGCGCGTCGTCGTGGTCGGGGCCGGATTCATCGGGTCTGAGGTGGCGTCCGCGGCGCGAAAGCGTGGTCTGGACGTCACCGTGGTCGAAGCGTTGCCCACACCGTTGGCGCGTGCCTGCGGCGAGGCTCCCGGCCGGTGGATCGCCGATCTGCACGCGCGCCACGGCACCCGCCTGCTGTGTGGTTCCGGAGTCAGCGCCGTCCACGGCGACGATCGGGTGGAGGCCGTCGAACTCGACGACGGCACGCAACTCGACGCGGATCTCGTAGTCGTCGGGATCGGCGCAATCCCCAATACCGAGTGGCTCAACGGTTCCGGTGTGGCCACCGACAATGGCATCACATGCGATGGATACCTGGCCACCAGCGTGGCGGGCGTGTACGCCGCCGGTGATGTCGCGAACTGGCCCAATCCGGTGTTCGGTCGACGGCAACGCCTCGAACACTGGACCAGCGCGGCCGAGCAGGGTGCGGCCGCCGCCCGTAATGCGCTTGATCCCGACCATGCCGCACCGTATGCGACGGTGCCGTACTTCTGGTCCGACTGGTACGGCTCACGCATCCAGTTCCTCGGCTCACCGGTGGCCGACGAGGTGGCGGTGGTCGACGGCTCGGCCGAGGGTGACCGTTGGGTGGCGCTGTTTCGCTCCGGTGATCGTCTCGTCGGTGTGCTGACCCTCAACGGTCAGACCGAGATCATGAAGTACCGGGCCAAGATTCGCGACAGGACCGACTGGACCGATGCCCTGGCCTACGCGGAAAGCCGGCGCCTGGCCCGCGTGCCCAACGTGAGATGACGACGACACCCACCATGACCAACGGCTCACACCGGGTTGCGCAGCGCGAACTTCTGGATCTTACCGCTGGCGTTTCGCGGTAGTTCCTCGACGACCATGACGGCTTTCGGCTGTTTGTAGGAGGCCAGGCGCGGCGCAAGCCAGTCCCGCAGTTCGTCCAACGTCGGTGCGCTCCGGCCCTCGCGCAGCACCAGGTACGCCACCGGCTCCTCCCCCCATCGGTCGCTGGCACGGCCCACCACAGCCGACTCGAGAATGGCGGGGTGCGCGGCAAGCGCGTTCTCCACTTCGGCGCAGTAGATGTTCTCCCCACCGGAGATGATCATGTCTTTCAGGCGGTCGACGACGAAGACGAAACCTTCGTCGTCGCGTCGCACGAGATCACCGGAATGGAACCAGCCTCCCGCGAAGGCTGCTTCGTCGGCGTCCGGGCGGTTCCAGTACCCCGCCATCATGTTCGGGCCGCGGTACACGATCTCGCCGACCTCGTCGGGTCCCACGTCGTCGCCGTTGGCGTCGATCACACGAATTTGGACGTAGCTCACCGGTTTTCCCACCGAACCGAGCTTGCGGCGGGCATCCTCGCCGCGCAGCACGCAGGTCACTGGCGACATCTCCGTCTGTCCGAAGACCGCCACATTCAGTGCTCCGGGAAAGGCGTCGACCATGGCTTGGATGAGCGTCGGAGACGCCGGGGCCGCACCCCAGGAGGTGGTCCGCAAGGCGAGCTTGCGGCTCGCGATATCGGGCTGGGCGACGAGCGCCTGCCACTGCGCCGGAACGAGGAAGACGCTGGTCACCTGTTCGGCTTCGAGCAGGTCAAGCAGTTCGGCAGGGTTGAAGGCACCGAGCGGTGCAACGACGATGACACCGCCGGTGATCAGCATCGGCAGGATGCCGGAGATTGCGGCGATGTGAAACATCGGGGTGGCGATCAACGAGACATCGTCGCCCCACATGTGGAATGCGCGCAGCGTGGTGATGCCCTGAACGAACAGGTTGAGGTGGGTGAGCATCGCCCCCTTGGGGTGGCCGGTGGTGCCCGAGGTGTACATGATCATGGCGACGCTGTTGTCGTCGACGTCGTCGAGGACTTGCGTGGGGTCGGAGTCTGCCAGCGCCGCCTCGTACGGCCGGGTTCCGGCCGTCGGGGCACCGGCGCCGATCACGAGAGTCCTTCCTGCCCAGCCGGATTCCAGCAGCACCGGGTGCAGCGCGGCCTCGACCACGACGACGTCGGGCGCACTGTCTTCCAGGATGAACGCGAGTTCGGCGCCGCTCAGCCGGAAGTTGAGCGGCACCGCGATGGCCCCGACCCGTGCTGATCCGGTGACCACTTCGAGGAATTCCGGTGTGTTCATCGTGAACAGCGCCACCCGATCGCCGGACCCGGTGCCGGTGGTGCGCAGCCAGGCCGCAAAGCGCGACACTCGCTGGTCGAACTGTGCCCAGGTGCGGGTGCGACCGTTGAAGCGGATCGCCGGCTGGTGGGGCCGCTGCTGCGCGTGCGTCGCAGTGAGCGACGACCAGTTGATCCGGCGGTGAACGGCGAGGTCCATGTTCGTCTCCTTCGACGGTGTGGTCACGGGGTCGCCAGTGAGGCCAGCGCGGCGTCGTATTCCTTTCGCCAGCGCTCGACGAGTGCGGCGGTGCTTCCCCGCTCGGTGATCGCGCCGATGCCCTGGCCCGATCCCCAGATGTCCTTCCAGGCTTTTGCCGGCGACGCGGCATCGGCGGCGACGTCGGCGGCAGCGTCGGCGAAACTCATCTTCGTCGGGTCCGACGTCGGAAGGTTGTCCGGGTCGAAGCCGGCCGCCACGATCGAGCCCCGAAGGTAGTTGCCGTGTACGCCGGTGAAGAAATTGCTGTAGACGATGTCGCTCGACGACGACGCGACCACCATGTCCTTGTAGGCGGCTGCGGCGATTGCTTCGTCGGTCGACAGGAATGCCGAACCGATGTAGGCGAAGTCGGCGCCCGCGACCTGTGCGGCAAGGATCGACCGACCGTTGGCGATGGCACCGGAACACAGCAGCGGACCGTCGAACCAGCTGCGGATCTCGCTGAGCAGCGCGAACGGGGACAGCATGCCGGCGTGACCGCCCGCTCCCGCCGACACCGCGATGAGCCCGTCGGCCCCTTTGTCGATCGCTTTGTGGGCGAACGTGTTGGTGATGACGTCGTGCAGCACGATGCCGCCGTAGGAGTGGACCGCGTCGTTGACCTCGGTGCGGGCGCCCAGTGAGGTGATGACGATCGGCACCTCGTGTTCGACGACCGTGGCGAGGTCACGGTCGATTCGGTCATTGGACTTGTGCACGATCAGGTTGACGGCGAAAGGTGCCACCGGCTGGTCGGGCTGGGTCCCGGTGTATGCCGCGATGCGTTCGGTGATCTCATCGAGCCAGTCGCCCAGCAGCGTTTGCGGTCGGGCGTTGAGACTCGGGAACGAGCCGATGACACCCGCAGTGCATTGTGCGACAACGAGATCGGGTCCCGATGAGATGAACATCGGCGAGCCGACAACCGGGACGGTGAGGGGTCTGGTCAATACTTCGGGCAAGGTCACGGCGGGGTTCCTCAGGCGTGTCGGGCGGCGATGTCACGACCGATGATCTCTTTCATGATCTCGGTGGTGCCGCCGTAGATGGTCTGGATGCGGGCGTCGCGGTAGGCGCGGCCGATGGCGTACTCATTCATGAAGCCGTAGCCACCGAAGAGTTGCAGGCATCGATTGACCACCCGCTGCTGTTGTTCGGTGGCCCACCACTTCGCCTTGGAGGCCTCGACGGTCGTGAGGGTGCCGTCGTTGATCGCGAGGACGCATCGCTCCACGTATGCCCTCGTGATGTCGACCTCGGTTTCCAGTTCGGCGAGGACGAACCGCGTGTTCTGGAAGTCTCCGACACGCTGTCCGAATGCCTTGCGTTCGAACACATACTCTTCGGTCCACGCGAGCGCGGCCTGCGATGCGACGACCGCGCTGACGGCGATCGAGAGCCGCTCACGCGGGAGCCGCTGCATCATCGACACGAAGCCCTCGCCGAGGTTGCCCAGCAGGTTGGTCGACGGCACCCGAAGGTCGGTGAAGAACAGTTCGGCGGTGTCCTGGCTGGCAAGCCCGACTTTGTCGAGTTTGCGGCCACGCTCGAAGCCCGGCATGCCGTCCTCGACCACGAACAGTGACACTCCCCGTGCGCCCTTGCCGGGATCGGTCGATGCCGCTACCACGATGAGATCGGCCTGAATACCGCTGGAAATGAAGGTCTTCTGACCGTTGAGGATCCATTCGTCACCGGAGCGCGACGCCGTGGTGGACAGATTGGCGAGATCGGAGCCGACGCCGGGTTCGGTCATCCCGATGGCGCCGATCAGGTCGCCAGAGGCGAGGCCGGGCAGCCATCGCTTCTTTTGTTCATCGTCGGCGAGGTCTGTCAGATAAGGCGCGACGATGTCATCCTGCAGGGCCAGACACAGCGCAAATCCCGCAGCACCCACGCGGGCGATCTCCTCGGCCACCACCATGCGGTAGCGGTAGTCGGGCTCGCCGGCGCCCCCGAACTCTTCCGGCACGGCCAGCCCGATCAGGCCCAGCCGACCTGCCTCGACATAGACGTCGCGGTCGATGAGTCGTCGCTCCTCCCATCGCTCGAGATTGGGCGTGATCTCGCGCTTGACGAACTCGCGAACCGTCGCGCGATAGCTCTCGTGGTCGGACGTGTAGAACGCCATGTGCTCTGGTGCTCCCTGCTTGACGTGGTGTGACCGAAGCCACCTATACTGAGCGAACGTTAGCTAAAGACGGTGCTGCGTTGGCGCGCGATTGTCAATACCGGAACGGAGTCTCGAGAGATGCTGATCGACCAGCAGGGAGCGGTGCTGACGCTGACCTTCGATCGTCCGGACCGGCTCAATGCGGTCACTCTCGACGACCTGAACGAGATGGCCGCGGCCGTGGAAGGATGCAGCCGCCGCCAGGACGTGGATCTGCTGGTGATCGCAGGTCAGGGTCGGGCGTTCTGTTCGGGTGCCGACCTGAGCGCCGACGTGGCCGTGGACACACAGTCGGCGCAGGTTCTCGATGCCGCCAATCGGCTGGTGACGGCGATCGTGCGGAGTCCCAAGCTCGTGGTCGCACGCGCCAGGGGGATCGTGGCGGGCGCCGGTGTGTCGATCGCATTGGCCGCCGACCTCGTCGCCGCCGACGAGGACTCGTACTTTCTGCTCGCGTTCAGTCGCATCGGGCTGATGCCCGATGCGGGGGCCACGGCGCTGGTGACCGCCGCCGTCGGTCGCGCACGCGCACTGCGGATGGCCCTGCTCGCCGAGAAGATGCCCGCCGCAGATGCCTTCCGCGTCGGCCTGATCAGCCACGTGTGGCCAACCGCGGACTACGACGAGGCGTTCAGCGAACTCGTCGCCACCGTCGGGCGCGGACCGTTGGCCGCGATGGCACGGTCGAAAGATGCCATCAACAGTTGTGCCATCCCCCAGCTCGACGGCGCGCTCGCACGCGAAAAGGACGGCCAGATGGCACTTCTGGTGGCACCCGACTTCACGGAGGGCGTGCACGCCTTTTCGCACAAGCGAACCGCGAGATTCACCGACCGCCCCGTCTTGTACCGATGAGCTGTACTGATGACCCGGTACTGATGACCCTGTTGACACCGACGACACCGACGTCGTCCGACCGATGGAGAAGCTCATGACACAGCCTGCAGCGGTTACCGCGTGGCACCGCATCGTCGAGTCAGGTGACACCGGTGCGCCGCTCGACGCGCTCCTCAGCGATGACGTCGTGTTCCGGTCGCCGGCAGTCTTCACTCCGCAGGAGGGTCGCGTACGGGCCGCGAGCTACCTGAGGGCGGCGATGACGGTTCTCGGGCCGACCCTGACGTATCACCGTGAGTTCGTGTCAGGGGACTCCGCGGTGCTCGAGTTCACCGCCGACCTCGATGGTGTGCAGGTGCACGGCATCGACCTGCTTCGCTGGGATTCCAGCGATTCCCTGGTCGAGTTCACCGTCATGGTCCGTCCGCTGCGCGCCCTGAACACCCTTGTCGAGCTCATGGGCGCCGAACTCCAGCGGTCGGCGTCATGACGTCGGTCTTCATCGCCGGCGGCACCAGCGGGATCAATCTCGCACTGGCACAGCGGTTTGCTGAGCGAGGCGACAGCGTGGCCGTGCTCAGCCGGTCGAAGGAGAAGGTCGACGGCGCGGTCGCTGCGCTCGGTTGCAACGCACTCGGCTTTGCCGCCGATGTCCGCGACCCCGACGCGGTTGCCGCAGCATTCGCCGAGACCGCCGAGCGGTTCGGTCCGATCGACGTCGTGGTGTCCGGTGCCGCAGGCAATTTCGTTGCACCGGCCGCCGAACTGAGCCCCCGCGGATTCGGCGCCGTCGTCGACATCGACCTGAGAGGGACGTGGCACGTGATGCACGCCGCGTGGCCCCATCTGCGCAAGCCGGGCGCAAGCATCATCAACATCTCCGCGGCACAATCCTGGCTGCCCACGCCCGGGCAGGTCCACGTGAGCGCCGCGAAAGCGGGCGTCGACCAGGTGACCCGAACACTGGCCATGGAGTGGGGTCCGGCCGGCGTCCGCGTCAACTCGATCGCCCCGGGGCCGATCCGGGGCACCGAGGGAATGGCGCGCCTGGCCCCCACCAAGGCGTCCGAAGACGCATGGACGCAAGCGGTTCCACTCGCCCGGTTTGGGAGCACCGAGGACATCTGGAATGCCGTCGACTGGCTCACCTCCGACGCCGCCTCCTACGTCACCGGTGTGGTCCTCAGCGTCGACGGCGGACTCAGCCTCGGAGGCTCATCGGCGATCACGGCCGCCATTCGCGGTTGAGCGGAGTACCAACGCAGTCGGGCGGGCTCAAGCCCGGGTCAGAGACCGAGACACGAACTGCCCAGGTCCAACCCTTGCTTGACATCGACCGTCTTCTGGGCTTCCGGAGGCGCCGCGCTCCCGCCACCGCCGGTCGACGAACCCTGGGTCGCGCCCAGCACGTGTGTCCCCGTGGTCGTCGGTTTCCAGGTGATGGTGGCCACGTAGTTCTGCGACATAGCCCTCCCGAACGCCTGATTGCCGTCGTAGAAGTCCACGTTCCCATTGTGGTTCGTGGTGGCCGTCAACGTGTACTCGCACCCGGTGCCATACGAGCCCACTGCCGATTGGATCTTCAACGCGGTCACGGCCGCGTTCGCGGTGCCGGTTGTTGCCATTGTTCCCGCGGCAGCGGCGGCGACTGCGGTTATCGCGATGGCCGTCGACAAATGAGTTCTCATGTGTGCTCCTCAACCGAGCGGATGTGCGACCAATGGTCGCAAACGCAGTCCGGCCTGACAATGTCATTGACCCGATCAACGGCAAGAATGGTACTGATTGACGGACACGCGCCGAAGTCACCGAACGATTTGCGCGTTTCGTGCGAATTTGTCGCCGCGAGAATCTGTTTCGGCCGAAGTCGAGGCAGGTCGGTGTCAGCCCAAGTGACGCAGGGCAGGCCACAGGTGCTGCGGATCGTGCGGGTGTTCACACAGTGCGACGGGCATCCCCTGTTCCTCGTTGTCGACGCCGAGCCCGTTGTCGAGGGTCGCGAGAACTCTGCATGATTCGAAAAGGTCTGTGGCCGTGTCGAGTTGATCGCCGACCAGGAGTACGGCGTCGGTGTTCTCGGGAAGGGGGCGCTGGTCGTAGAGCCCTACGTGCGCCGAATACGGCTCCGGCAGACCGAACTCGGGGCCGTACCGGGCCAACGCTCCGGCTTCCCCGTAGTTCGACGCGAGGATGGGCGGTCGGGGCGCAGGCAGTTCGTCGTAGATTCGGGCGATCTGGGCCACGTACTGCGGCCAGCCGATCTGGTCGGCCACCATCGCTCCGGCGTCGACGACCGGCGTGCGACCGACGGTGCTCAGCGGAATGACCGCCAACGCGAGCACGGTCGACACCGCGGCGTTGATGGCGACGACGAGGATCACGAACCATCGTCGAAGTCGGTGGCCCGACATCCACGCGGCCACCGGCACACAGCCGGCGGCATACATCACCGACAGCAGGTTGATCGGATAGTGCGGCTGCGCACCGCCGACGAAGGAGAACACCAACAAGACGGCGAAACCGATCACGAGCCAGCCGACAACGTGGCGCCGTTCGGGCCGCAGCAGCCACACGACCCCGGTGCCCCACACCGCCACCAGCGGTGGACCGAGTAGCACGATCAGCATCACGACAAAGCCGCTACGGACATCCGCGCCGTTGTCCGCGCCGAGGGCCGCACCCATCTGGAGCTGCGGCCACCCGTGCCGGGCCTGATACAGCAGATTCGGTAGACCCACGATCACCGCGACGACGCCACCGAGATACGGCCACGGTGTGCGGAACGCCCGCCGGGGCCCCAGCAGCAGCAGACCGAGCACGAGTCCGGAGACCACGGTGACGATCATCCACCGGTTGTACGTGGTGAGACCCACGATCAGCCCGGCCACCACCCACCAGCGGTCGCGGCCCTGCACCGCCACCAGCAGCGCGTACACCGCCAGCGAGATCAGGAGCAGATCGAATGTCGCGGTGAACAGGACGTGACCGAACATCAGCGGCATCATCGCGGTGGCGTACCCCCAGGCGGCCAGGGCCTGGGCGGCGCGACCGCCGCCGAGTCGCCAGGTGATCATCGCCACCACGACGACGGTCAGCGCCGACGCGAGGGTCGCGGGGATGCGCAGCGCCCATTCCGCGTCGGCAATGTGGAGAGTCATCCGGGCGATGGCCGGTGTCAAGGGGGGTTGGTCGACGTAGCCCCACGCCGGTTGCAGCATCCGGTAATACAACTCGTCGCGGTGGTAGTCGTAGCCGCCCGAGAACACCGTCAACAGCACGGCCTGCACGGCCGCGGCCGCCCACACCGGACCTGCGGCGAACCGCTCGACGGGCGTCGCGCCACCAACCGACGGCTCGATCAGATCCGCGGTGGTGGGCATGAGCGTGACGCTACCGCCCGCGCGTGGGACGAGCGAGCGATGCGGACGCGCCTACTTGTAACTCGACCCATTCCACTTGAGGGTCTTCTTCGTGATGGTCCCGTCGGCGCAGCTGGGATCGCAGTCGTTGGCCGAGGTCTCGATGGTGTACTTCCCGTCGCTTCCCGGACCCTTGAGTTCGGCTGAGTAGTAGGCGTTCTTGGTGGTCTGATAGCCCGGATCGTCATCACCCCAGCCGATGTCCTCATATCCCTTGTCATCGGGAACCAACGTGATCACGCCGTTGTAGCGTCCGGGGTTGTACGTGATGAAGACATTCTTGGTGGAATCGGTTGGCGGGTCGGCAAAGTCGATCTCATCTCCGTACACGCTCACCTTCTGGACAAGCAGCTTCTGACCCTTTGCGCCGACTGCGGCGACGCATCCCTCGCCCGCTCCCTGACCCGCCGGACGGCTGATGCCGACGCTCACCGTGCCGAGCTTCGGGTGCTGCAGGACGCGGGTCTCGGCAATGACACCGCACAGCGAGGTGAGCGCGGACGACACCGTCGAAGTGCCCGCGGGAGCGCTCTCGGATGCGTTTGCGGCGGGAAGACATTTGCACAGATAGATCGTCTTGACGGTGCCGTTCGTGGTGTCGCCGTCGTAGTCGACGACGAACGCGGTCCCCTTGTCTCGGTTCGCGGTGAAGTAGGCACGCTTGATGGTCTCGTCGACTTGGATCGGCGCACCGTAGAGTTCCACCAGCCGCGTCATCGGAGTTCCGGCTCGTACACCATCAATGGTGGACGGGTCCTTCGGCTCGATCCGGGTCAGTACGCCGTCGTCGAAGTGCCATTTACAGTCTCGCCACTCGACGACGGTGGTTCCCGATCCGGACGGAAAGTCGGCGTGCGCGGCTCTGACGTCACCGATCGATTGTCCGATCTCGATGCCGTACAGCCCCTCGGCGCTGAGCTGACTGGCGGCCGTGTCTGCGGTCTGAACCGCACTCAGCCGGGCGGTCAACTGCGCGGTGTTGTCGGCGGTCACGAAAACCCCGCCACCGGCGGCCGCAATGCACTTGAGTTGCGCGGCATCCGTTTTGAAACCGACCGCACTGATCGTGATGTCGGGATTCTCGGTACGGATCTTCTGTGCGGTCTCACAGGGATCGGGCTGGCAATTGGACTCACCGTCGGAGACCAGCACGATCGATCCGGGTGCTTCGGATAGCGGTTCGCTCGCGGCCAGGAGCGCCTTTCCCACGGGCGACCAGCCCTGTGCGGTGACCCCGGCGATCTTGGGCCGGGGATCGTGCGCGTCGATCGGCGCGAGCTGTGACACCGTTTCAACGTCGGCGCATCCGGCCTGGGGACCACGTTCGGACGGCACAGTGCCGCCGAACACCACCACGCCGATCTCGGACTGGCCCGGCAATGAATCCACCAGAGACGTCACCGCCGACTTCGCCGCATCGATCCGGGGACCAGGAGCATCGTCGGTGTTCATCGAATCCGAGGCGTCCAGCACGATCATCGTCGGCTTCGGTGACTCCTGGTTCGGCGACGATCCTGCCGACTTCGTCGCGGTGCCGTCGGTGCTGCAGGCGACGAACGTCAACGACAACAGTGACAGAGTCAGCACAACGAGGGCTCTCGAAGGATGCGGCACAAATCGGACATTACGGTGGCGCCGCGCCGTCGTCTGTCACCTGATCGAGCCAAAAACGCGTTCCTCGCCGCGGGATCTCCTCACTGGCGGCGCGCTTCCCGATTCGGTACGCCGGGGCATGAGACAACGCCAGTTGTTGCAACCAGTCGAAAAAACGCGACAACCAGGACGGCTCGCTATTCTTCCGCCACGCAGCGTGATTGAGTACCCGCAGGCTGACGGGTCATTGCGCGGTCAATCCAACACCGTGAACTCCAATCGAGCCATACGCGTTCTTTGATATGGCCGCGCCGAGGCCAGCAAGAGCGGGTCCGGGTTCAACACGGGCGAGATTCAAACCAAGCACCTGATCCCGTGTCGCGGCCACCCGGACGAACGGAATCGTGGCGTGATGGCCGGTGGCGGGGTCGATCAGAGTGGTGCCCACTGTCATCGCGATCGAGTCGACGTGGTGGCTGCGGTCAGCCTCGAAGACTTCGTGGAGTGTCCGCAGAGCAACCGCGTTGACTGCACCGTTGTAGCGGTCACGCTGGGCCTTTTGCGACAACATCGTCGCGCGGAGCTCGTCGGCCGTAGCGACGTACTTGACACTCTTCACCGACGGAATGGCATCCGGTGGAGGTACTGACACCGAGAGAGTGAGCTCTTTCAGATCACCATCGAAGGCATAGTCATGGGAAACTTCGAATGCCTCTGGATAGACCGAGTTGGCGAGCACGATGCCGACGTACTCATCGATGGCCGCCGTATCATTGTTCTCCATACTTCGGATGAACTCGTCGATCTTCCGATTATGCTGTGCGACTCGCGCTTCCTCCTTCTGGCATCGAGCATCGTGTTCGCGTCTCGCTGCGTCCAGGCGAACAAGCCGATCAGATTCGGCCTGCTCATGTTGGTGTCGAAGCGCTTCGTTGGTCTGTGGCACAGTCACCGCCACGTAGTGCTGCCAATGAGCATGCTGCTGCTGCCATTCGAGTACGGCTTGTGCATGCATCTGCTGATACTTCTTCTGCGAACCGAACTTCGCGAGTCCCGAAGGTGCAGGCGGAGGGGTGAATACGGGCTCGGGAACCGGCTGCAACCACTGCGGTAGCGGTGTTGGGACCGCGAGTTCGCCCGGGTCGAAAGGCGGCACATCGGGTACCTCGCGAAGCGCTGCTAGATCAACGTAGTCGTCGACTTCAATGGTGGCAGCGAGGATACCGTCGATCTGTTCGTAGATGTCTGCGAAGTGCCTGGTCTGCTTCTCGGCCTTCGCTATCATCCGCTGGCGGTGCCGCTCCTTTGCAAGCTTCTCTGCTTCGCGCTTCTCGGCAGCTGAGGCGCGCGCAAACTGTTGCTGGGCGCGCTCATAGTCGCGTTGCGCGCGCTGCTCTTCACGCACCGCCTGGTTGTACGCACGCACCGCCTCGGCATCCTGTCGCCGCTTGCGTTGCTCAACGAGTCGCTGCTGATGCTGAAGTTCCGCGAAGAAGCCACGTCGCCGACCCATCTTCACCTTCCCCGTCTGCATAGTGAGCCCCGGCCCGCCGTCGCGGCTCTCACAAGGTCATCACACAATCTACTAAGACGCGGGTTAGTAAAGTGAGAGGAGATATTGTCAAGATCTGTGGATGAGGTTGTTTCAGGCAGCCTCCTGCTGGTCGGGTGAGGCGGTGCCGGGTTCGACGAGTTCGCCGTTTTTG
>NZ_JBSFQI010000012.1:0-35078 GCF_053588635.1 Gordonia sp. NPDC003425
ATCCAGCCCCTACCATCTATCGCCACCGCGAGACTGCAGACCTTGAAACCTCTTGCTGGGGAATATGATCAATTCGATATTGACGGTATCCAGTAAACCACTGCATATTGCGCTGCGCCGCAACACTATTCAGGTGCGTCGTTGTCGTCGGCTATGTGATTCGTCGGCCGCCGGCCCCCTATTTGCCTACACGTCATCGCGCGAGTCCCAGGAACGCCATCAACGAGCGTTCGACTTCCACGAGTTGCTCGGATGTCAGACGGCCAACACGCGTCAGTACACTCGACCGCCGGACCGCGGTCAGCTTGTCAATCATCACGTCGCTGTCCCGATCGAGGCCCGAGATCGTATCCCGGTCTCCTGGGATACGAATCCGCAACAACGGCGCCTCGATGAGCTGGCTCGTCATCGGCGCAACTACCACCGACAGAGTTGAATCGAAGAGATCGTCCTGGACGATGACCGCAGGTCGCGGCTTGGATGCATACACGCCACCCGCCACAGTCCAGATCTCGCCGCGAATCACGCCTCGTCGTCCCAGGGTGCCGCAATAGCCTCGACGAAATCCTGCTCATCCCCGTCGGCGTCGGCCTCTGCCACGAGAACTGACTGCTTGTGGGCTTGCGCGGCAAACTCAGGTGTTCGTACGTCAGGAACCCAGACCTGCAACGGCCGCAAGCCGCGCTCACGCATCCGGCGCCGGTACTCGCCAACCCTGTCCCTCACTGCCACGCCCACATGTTACATGTAACGCTTCAGACTGGCCAGAGTGCGCATCCCCGGGATGAATATGCAGGGTTACCAGAAGAGCGCTGCAGTGCAGTGCAGGACGATACAAGTGCCATCCTCGGGTTATCCACCCTCGCGCTCCAGCGCGTCCGGATGTGTCACCGAACGTAGCTCCAGTTGGGGTATGCCAACAAAATAGTTGGGGTTGCAGGTGTACAGCGGAATAGCGTTCGCGATGGCACTGGCCGCGATCAGTGCGTCATATGCTCGCGCACTGGGCTTTCGCCCCGACGACCGCAATGCCGCCGCGACGCTGCCAAAAGCCCGCGCACTCTCGGCGGTGAATGCAAGGACCTCGAAGTCCGCTTCTGCCTGCTGTACGTGCTGTTGCCTTGCACTTCTCTCGTGGTCGGTTCGCGCCACGTGTGGCCCAACCGAAAGCTCCGCAAGGGTGATCGCGCTAATCACCGACTCCTCAGGAAGCTCGTCAGGATCGGCCAGCCTGCCGAGCAGAATCACGGTCGACGTGTCAAGCATCCCCCGCGTCGTCGCGACCGCTCCTGTCATAGGGACGAATCCAACACACTGTCGATGTCAGACCGCAGGACGTCTGGGTCGATCTGCGGAAGGTGGGCTCGCCGACGAATCAACTCTGCCGCGCTGACGCTCTTTCTGGGCAAAGGCCGAAGTTCGGCCACTGGCTCGCCATCGCGGGTGACCACGATCCGCTCACCACGCTCGACTCGGCGTAACACCTCACCCCCGTTGTTGCGCAGATCCCTCACACTCGCCGCGTCGGTCATGTTCTTCAGTGTATCACCGGTGATACACGGGCAGGTGGTGTGCATCCGGGTCTTCTGGGATACGAATGCGCTCAATGGCGCCTCGACGAGCTGGCTCGTCATCGACGCAACCACTACAAGGCCACGAGGGCCGAGGAATCACATGCAGCGTCCACTGTCACCGTCGGTCGGCATCTGGCGCATCGAGGACCCCAGCGGCGTCGGCCCGAACGTTGGTGTGCAATCGACAATCGTTGAAGCGGTTACGAAGTGCGAGCGACACATACACCAGGCCCACCAGTACGGGTACCTCGATGAGCGGACCGATTACACCGGCCAATGCTTGTCCTGACGCCGCGCCGTAGGTGGCGATGGCCACCGCGATCGCGAGCTCGAAATTGTTGCCGGCCGCGGTGAACGCCAGCGTGGTGGTGCGCGAATATCCCAATCCCATCGCCGCGCCGAGAGCAAAGCCGCCTCCCCACATCACCGCGAAGTAGATCAGCAGCGGAATCGCGATACGCACCACATCCCACGGCTGCGAGGTGATCTTGGCCCCCTGCAGCGCAAACAGGATCACGATGGTGAACAGCAGCCCGTACAGCGCCCACGGGCCCAGGCGTGGCAACAAAGTGTTCTCGTACCAATCGAGTCCCCGCACGCGCTCACCCCAGAAACGGGTCAGGTACCCCGCCAGCAGCGGGATACCGAGGAAGATGAGCACAGACTTGGCGATCTGCCACGGCGAGGTGTCGATGGTGGTCTGTTCCAGACCGAGCCAGCCCGGCAGGACCGACAGGTAGAACCAGGCGAGCACCGCGAACATGAACACCTGGAAGATCGAATTCAACGCCACCAGCACCGCCGCGGCTTCCCTATCGCCACACGCGAGGTCGTTCCAGATGATCACCATCGCAATGCAGCGCGCCAACCCGACGAGAATCAGCCCCGTCCGATAGTCGGGCACGTCGGCCAACAGCAGCCACGCCAAGGCGAACATCAGGGCCGGACCGACAACCCAGTTCAACACCAACGACCCGACCAGCATGCGGCGGTCACCGATCACCGAGTCCAGGCGGTCATAGCGAACCTTGGCCAGAACCGGATACATCATGACCAGCAGCCCAAGCGCGATGGGCAGGGAAACGCCGTCGACCTGTACCGAGGCAAGCCCGTCACCAAGGCCGGGCACGCCACGACCGAGTACCAGGCCGGCAACCATCGCCGCCCCGATCCACACTGGAAGAAATCTGTCGAGAACCGAAAGCCTGCCGGCCACACCACTCTTCATGTGATCTACTCCGGAGGCTCACACGAGCGTGACTCGCCCACCACCGTGGCGAAACCACCCAGCAGTACCGACAGGCGCCTCATCATGTCCGTGTTGACCCGGTAGTACACCCACGTCGCGCGACGCTCACTCGTCACCAACCCGGCCTCACGCAAGACCTTGAGATGATGGGAGATCGTCGGCTGCGACACCGCAACCGAACCGGAGATGTCACACACGCACGCCTCACCTCCCGGATGCGCGGCCACCTGCGACACCAACTGCAACCGAACCGGATCCGCGAGAGCCTTCAACGCTACCGCCCACCGAGCGGCATCCCCGGCATCCAAGTCTCGGCGGTTGCCGGCCGTCAACAGATTCTGATTCGACACGCATCGATATTGACATCGGTCGAATCATGATGCAAGCGGATCGGGATCCTCCTTGCCACTCGCGGAGTATGGTTCGGGTCGCGTGTTCGAATCACGCACTGTCACCGAAGGATTGATCATGCGCGCTGCCCGACTCCACGGCACCACCGACCTGCGCGTCGACACCGTCGACGACCCGACTCCCCTGCCCGGTCAGGTCAAGATCAAGAATGCGTACACCGGCATCTGCGGCTCCGATCTGCACATGTACTACGCACCGCTCCCTCCGGCCGACCAGTATCCCCCGCATCCGCTGACCGGCGCGGGGCTGCCGCAGATCCTCGGTCACGAGTTCTCCGGCACCATCGTCGAACTCGGCGAAGGTGTCGACAACGTCGCCGTGGGCGATCACGTGGCGGTGTGGCCGATCTACTACTGCGGCACATGCGTCGCATGCCGCCGGGGCCGCTACAACGTGTGCCGCACAATCGGTTTCCACGGACTCACGTCCCACGGCGGCGGCATGGCCGAGTACACGACGGTCGACGCGTCCAAGGTGCACGTGTTGCCCGCCGCCGTCGACCTGACGATGGGCGCGCTGGTGGAACCCATGGCCGTGTCGTGGCACGCCGTCGACCGAAGCGGCGTCGACGAAGGCGCCACCGCGCTCATCGCGGGCGCGGGACCGATCGGCATCGGGCTCTGGTTCGCCCTCAAAGCCCGCGGTGTCACGCGCGTCGTGGTCTCCGAACCAAGCGCGGAACGACGTGCAGTGATCGAGGGCCTCGGCGCAGCTACTGTCGACCCGGTCGGCGGCGACCTCGCGGGCGCGGTCGCCGAACTCACCGGCGGTGACGGAGTCGACGTCGCCTTTGACGCTGCCGGCGCCGGGTCCGCGATCGCGTCGGCCATTCCCCTGCTCACCCCGGGCGGTCGGCTGGTGATCGTGGCGATCCACGAACACCCGATGGAGTTCCTTCCGACCATGCTGGTCATGGCCGAGACCGAGATCGCCGGAGCCCTCGCCTATCTGCCCGCCGACTTCGATGCAGTGATCGCCGCGATGGCCGATGGACTCTACGATCCAACGGACTGGGTAACCGAGATCGGACTCGACGACGTCAGCGATGCGTTTGCCACACTGCGGGCAGGAAAAGGTGCGAAGTTCCTCGTGCGCGCCGACTCCTGACATCACGCTCCCCCATTGCGCTCACACGCGGTCGCCCGTCGATAGTCGCGAATCGCCGCTGCGCGACCCTCATCTGCGGTAATCTCGCCACACCATGCGCATCTGGATTTGCCTCTCGTCGGTCCTGCTCGCCGTTGCCGCACTCGGCACGGGCGTGAGCGACGCCGGCGCGGCACAGCCCGAGTGGAACGGCCAGTGGTCGCTGACCCGCTATGCCGCGTCGAAAACCGGGACGAGTCTCGCGGCGCGACAAAAGGAACCAGACTTCTCCGACACCTACACGTTCTCGACGTCGTGCGCGTCCGGCAAGTGCGTGGCCACCGTGGTGGCCGGACCCTAAGCCAAGAACCCCACCATCCCGCGACCGCCGCGCTACACCTGGAATGGCGTTTCGTGGGTCGAACACTTTGATTGGCAATGGGATTGCTACATGGGCGCGGACAAACCCAAGGTCTACGCGCCCGCGCACTCCGATGCGTTCTATACACCGATGCCCGACGGCACGAAGCGCGGCGAATGGACCACCACCATCGACAGCGGGCCGTGCGCAGGCACCGTGACGATGGCGGTCAAGGCAACCAAAGTCAGCACCGGTGGCCTGCCCAGCGGTTTGTTCGGTAGCTGACCGGTCCAGGTCTAGCCCATCCGGAGCATGGCCAGCAGGGCGGCCAGGGCCGTTGTGCGTTCACGGTCGGCGTGCCGAATGAAGTAGACGCGCCACATCGGCGCCGGCCCCGCGACCGGGATACGCCGGATCTCGGCGGGCGCCGTGCTTGCGGTGCGCGCGAGCAGTGCCACCCCCAATCCGTGGCGAACGTACTCGAGGATGCTGGCGGTACCCACCACCTCGACAGCCACATGGCGTCCCAGCCCGGCGTCGCGGAAGGCATCGTCGACAACTGTCCGATGACCGAATCCCTGCGGAAAGTCGACGAACGGGTCGTCGACGAGTTCTGCCAGCGAGATCCGTTCGCTGCTCTCGAGCCGGTGACCGCGAGGAACGATCACATCAAGTGGGACGGCGGCCAGTTCGTCGATCAGCAGCGACCGGTGCGTGGCACCGATCGACGAGAACGCGGCGTCGAGCGAACCGTCGAGCACCGACGCCCGCAGACCGGTGGATCCCTCGGCGGAGGTCACCATGCGGATGTCGACGTCGGGATGACGGGCATGAAACCGCCCCATCAGTGCCGCAACGTCCAGCGGGGAGGACGACGCCAGCGTGCCCACACGCAATTGGCCGCTCACACGTCCCGAAGTCCCGCGCACCGCATCAACCGCACTGCGCTCCGCCGCCAAGAGGTCTCGCGCGCGAGTGAGCAGTTCGGCACCGGCCGCAGTCAGCGCGAATGTCCGGGACGATCGATGCACGAGCGTCACTCCGAGTTCCTTCTCGAGTACCTTGACCGCCGCCGAGACGGTCGACTGCACCACATGAAGCCTCGTCGCTGCCCTGGTGAAACTGCGCTCCTCGGAGAGCACAACGAAGTAGTCGAGCTGCCGGAGATCCATCCACCAAGTATCGCCGAAGTCGATAGATGTGATGCAGAATATTCGTTGGAACCGATACGCAACGTCGACAAGGCTTGAAGCCATGTTGTCCACGACCTGTCGTCGCGTCTCCGACGAGTTCGTCCGCCACCCCAAGCACGGCGCACTGCCGATACTTCTTCTCGTTCTCACGGTCGTCACGGGTCTGGTCGACGCGGCGAGCATCCTCGCGCTCGGGCGGGTGTTCGTGGCGAATATGACCGGCAACGTCGTCTTCAGCGGGTTCGCTCTGGCCGGGACCCCGGGGTACTCCCTGCTCGGATCGGTGCTGGCACTCGCCGGCTTCCTTGTCGGCGCCGCGGGATGCGGGACCGTCCTGACGCGTGTGCCGCGTCGCGGCCGTGCTCTCGCGTTGGGATCGGCCACCGAACTGACCGCCGTCATCGCGACCGTCGTTCTGCTGACGATCGCTCACCCGACAGCCTCCGCCGTCAAGGCGACGGCTGTCACGCTGCTGGCGATCGGACTCGGCGTCCGCAACGCGGTGGTCCGCTCGCTCGGTGTTCCCGACTTGACCACCACCGTGCTCACCATGTCGCTCACCGGTATCGGTGCCGATGTGTTCCACGGAAAGCCGATGGCTGCGCTTCGACGATTCGCGTCGGTCGCCACGATGCTTGCCGGGGCGGCGGTGGGGGCGTTGACATTCCTCACGTTCGGGGTGACGCCGGTACTTCTGGTAGCAGCGGGACTGCTCGCGGTGGTCGTCGCCGGGGCCCTGTATCTCTCCGACGGCCCGCCCACATCTGCCGAGGTGTAAGACCTAGCGCAACTCCGCGAGATTCTCGATGGATTCGTACACGTCCGACTTGATGACCCGGGCCACGAAGTGTCCGATCGGCCCGTTCAGCACTCCTCCCCCGATGTGGGCGTCGAGGTGGAAATGCGAGCCGCTGTCTTGCGGTGTGACCGTCATGGTGAGGTTGATCCGGACCGCACCTCGTCCGTGCCCGGACAGCGAGATTCTCGTCGGCTCCTCGTATTCCGTGACGCGCCAATGGATGACGTTGCGGAATCCCTTCACCTTGATCAGCGACGAGATCTCGGTGCCGACACCGATCTGATCGGGAATCGGACTACGCCAGCCGCCGAAGATCGTCATCCACTCCGAGAACCGGTTCAGGTCCGACGCCAACGACCACGCCGCTGCGGGCGAAAGCCCCGAATCGATCCCGACATCGACACCAGCCAACCGAATGTTCTCCCCTCCGCGCAGTTCCCTTGACCGTACGGGGTGGTGGCCGATCTCGCACCGACCGGCCACCACCACCCATCGACCCCTCTCAGTCGTCTGGCAGATCGGCAAACGACTTCTTGGTCGCCTTGTACCAGCCCATCGCCTTGAGCGGATGCTTCCATCGGCGCTTCATCTCCTCGAGCGCCGGACCGTGCACATCGTCACCCGCGGCAACCGCATCCTTCAGATGCTGATCCTGAGCTTTGATCACCTCGTCGGCGGTCTCGCCCTGAAATGCCAGGTCACAGGGTCCGCCGAGTTCGCGGCACGTCATCGTCCTCATGTCGTCATACCTTTCGGGTGTGGACGAACCCTGATCGTCCGTCCTCTGTC
The DNA here is from genome assembly GCF_053588635.1 of Gordonia sp. NPDC003425. Taxonomy (NCBI): domain Bacteria; kingdom Bacillati; phylum Actinomycetota; class Actinomycetes; order Mycobacteriales; family Gordoniaceae; genus Gordonia; species Gordonia sp. NPDC003425. The sequence goes on from NZ_JBSFQI010000012.1 coordinate 7,463, forward strand.
ATGTCGACGTAGGGAAGCGTGAGTTTGTGACAGCCGCTGCCGAGATGTCAGAGCGGATCGGGTCCGCGACGACGCGTGGTCCGGGCGAGGACGTCGGGATCGGCGCGAAAGACGATGCGACGCACCATGCCGTCGACGATGGTGAAGTCGAACGCCACTCGCGGCTGACCCTGCTGGAACCAGCACGCCCCGGCCCGCACACCGATGTAGACCGGTAGCGCGGCCTTCGCCGCCCCGTTGAACATCGTCGCCACCGCGTCGCGGCCCTCGAGTCGTTGCGGCGTGCCGGTCGCGATCGCTGCGGCGTCGGCCTCGATCACCACATCCGGTGCGAGAAGCTCGAGTAGCCTGGCGAACTCACCGTTTCGTGCCGCATCGAGAAACGCGTCCACCACAGCCCAATCCGTCTGGTGATCGCGCTTGCTCCGCTGTGTGACCTTCCCGCGAGCCCGTGAGGCGAGTTTGCGAGCTGCCGCCGGGCTCGACCCGAGTATCGCGGCGATTGTGGTGAAGTCGACGGCAAAGGTGTCGTGCAGGACGAACGCCACGCGCTCGTTGGGGCTCAATCGATCCAGCACCACCTGCAGGGCCACTCCGACGGTGTCGGCAAGGGCCACCTCGTCCAACGGGTCGGGTGCATCCGCCTCGGGTTCCAGTTCGTCGTCGGGAGTCGGGACCGCAGAGCGGAGGCGGTCGAGACAGAGCCGAGTGGTCACCGTCGTCAGCCATGCGGGCAGGTTTTCGATCTCGGTCTCGGTGCCATGCAACCGAAGCCACGCCTGTTGCACGATGTCTTCGGCCTCACCGTGATCGCCGACGATGCGTTCGGCAATGCGCGTCAGGCGGGAGCGTTCGGCGTCGAATGCGTCATCGTGGTCCACGGGTGGCTCCTTCGCTCGCGGTGGTCATCTCGATGACGTCGCGCGGCCGGAGAATGTGACCACCGCAACCCTACGTCACCCGCCCTCGCGCCCGACGCCCCCGCGAACGCACGTGACGGCATACCGTGGCCACATGGACACACACGCGACGCCACCCGCGGACCAGACGGTCGACATCAAACCACGCAGCCGCGATGTCACCGACGGCCTCGAGAAGACGGCGGCACGCGGCATGCTGCGCGCGGTGGGCATGGGCGACGACGACTGGGCGAAACCGCAGATCGGGGTCGGGTCGTCGTGGAACGAGATCACACCGTGCAACCTGTCGCTGGATCGGTTGGCGACCGAGGTCAAGGAGGGCGTGTTCGAAGCCGGTGGTTACCCACTACAGTTCGGCACCATCTCCGTCTCCGACGGCATCTCCATGGGCCACGAGGGCATGCACTTCTCACTGGTGTCGCGGGAAGTGATCGCCGACAGCGTGGAAACGGTGATGAGTGCCGAACGCCTCGACGGATCGGTGCTGCTCGCCGGGTGCGACAAATCGCTACCGGGGATGCTGATGGCCGCGGCACGGCTCGATCTGGCCAACGTGTTTCTCTACGCCGGTTCCACCCTGCCCGGCTACGCCACGCTCTCCGACGGTTCCGAGCATCAGGTGACCATCATCGACGCGTTCGAGGCCGTCGGTGCGTGCGCCCGCGGACTGATGAGCCGCACCGACGTCGACACCATCGAGCGCGCCATCTGCCCGGGCGAGGGTGCCTGCGGCGGCATGTACACCGCGAACACGATGGCCAGTGCCGCCGAGGCACTGGGCATGTCGCTGCCCGGCAGTGCGGCGCCGCCTGCTCCCGACAAACGCCGCGACGGTTACGCGAGGGCCAGTGGCGCAGCCGTCGTCGAACTGCTCAAGCGCGGTATCACCGCCCGCGACATCATGACCCGTGAAGCGTTCGAGAACGCCATCGCCGTGGTGATGGCGTTCGGCGGTTCCACCAACGCGGTGCTGCATCTGCTGGCGATCGCCAGCGAGGCCGAGGTCGAGTTGTCACTGGCCGACTTCTCCCGCATCGGCGCGCGTGTCCCCCACCTCGCCGACGTGAAACCCTTCGGCGCGCACGTGATGACCGACGTCGACCGAATCGGCGGTGTGCCGGTCATCATGAAGGCATTGCTCGACGCGGGTCTGCTGCACGGCGAGTGCCTGACCGTCACCGGCAAGACCGTGGCCGAGAATCTCGCCGACATCGCACCACCCGATCCGGATGGAAAAGTGTTGCGCGCCATGACGTCACCGATTCACCCGACGGGTGGCATCACGATCCTGCACGGCTCGCTGGCACCCGAGGGGGCAGTGGTGAAGTCCGCCGGATTCGATTCGGACGTGTTCGAGGGTGTGGCACGGGTCTTCGACCGCGAGCGGGCGGCGATGGACGCACTCGAGGACGGCACCATCACCGCCGGAGACGTGGTGGTGATCCGGTATGAAGGCCCGAAGGGTGGACCGGGTATGCGGGAGATGCTGGCGATCACCGGTGCCATCAAGGGTGCGGGCCTGGGCAAGGACGTGCTGCTGATGACCGATGGCCGTTTTTCGGGCGGCACCACCGGCTTGTGCGTCGGACACATCGCACCCGAAGCGGTCGACGGTGGTCCGATCGCCCATGTCCGCGACGGCGACCGCATCCGGCTCGACGTGGCCGAAGGCACCCTCGACCTTCTCGTCGATGACGACGAACTCGTCCGCCGCACAGCCGGTTTCACGCCGCTTCCACCCCGCTACCGACGCGGTGTGCTCGCGAAGTACACGAAACTGGTGACGTCGGCCTCACAAGGAGCCGTGTGCCGCTGACACACTCGCCGAAGCCGGCATCTCACCGTCTGCCTCGGCGAGCGTGGGTGCACTGACGAGAAGTTGATCCGGATCGCCGCCGAGCGTGCGCACCTCGTCGAACCACACCTGCATGTTCGGGTTCACCCCCCGCCTGGCCGCCGACCCCTCGACATGCACGTCGTAGGCGCGTGCGATACCGCTGCCGGGGATCGCCACCGTGGGTGCGAACATCCGCCAGCCGCGCACGAAGACCGGCACATACGGTGCGATGTGCCGACGGAATCGCGCGCCGATGAGTCCGAGGATGTTCGCGATCCGGTAACCGGGCGTCATCGAGTTGTGTTCGACGACGGATTCGTCGGGCCGGCACAGCTTGGTGGACAGGCGTTCCCAGTCGAAAACCATACCCGCGCGGATCCCGTACTGGCCGGTGCCCGCGGCTTCACGGGCCATCCACAGCAGCGTCTTGTCGCTGTAGTAGCAGTTCGAATAGCCGCCGCCGACGTCACTGTGCACACCGTCGAACCACACCTGTTTGATGTCGAGATGGTGGCCTCCCCACAGGCACGGCGCGAAGATGCGGCGCCGCTCGGCAATTGCGAGTGCCTGCCGTGCGCACCGGACCTTCGCCGAGAGGGTCACGTCGTGGAATTTGTACTTGCTGCGCGCGAGGCCGGGGATACCGAGCGCGCCCACTGTGTCGAACACACCGAGGAACTCGATCCACACCTGGTCGTCGGGCTGGCAATGGGCCTTCAGGTCGGCGAGGTCCTTCTCGTGTTTCGGATCGACGGGTGGTGGCTGGGTGGGATCTTTTGCCCGCGGCCGGTTGCGATATACGGTCATTGCGACGGGGAGTTCTCCTTGCGCAACACCCATGGGCGTCAGCAGGCCCACATGCGCGATCATGCCGCACAGGCTGCGGGCGGTGTAGGCGCCACGACTGAAGCCGAACACGAACACCCGATCTCCGGGCTCGTAGTTCAACGCGAGAAACCGGTAGCACTCCACGATCGCGGTATCGAGTCCGAGGCCGAACGCACCGCCCAACAGTCGCTCGACGCGACTGCCGCCGGCACCGACGCCACGCGAGTAGTGCACGATCTGCGATTCTCCGTCGTAACCGGTCGGCGCGATCGAACGGGCGATCTTCTCGATGTTGGAGACGTTGGGATCGTCGGAGTTCTTCCACGTTCCGTCGCAGCACACCACCAGATTCTTGGTCATGACACAAAAGTAGGGACCATCCGCAGCCGGCACACGCGTAGTCGGCTACCTGTAGACATCGAGAACCGACGAAGGGAATTTCGTGCCCGCCGTGCCAGACACCACCCGCCAGTACGACCGCTCCGGGCGCGTCTATCCACTCACCGACCCCCGCTGGCGCGGCGACGACGGCTCACCGCTGATGCTCGATCCGCTGCCGGCTGTCGCCCCCGAGCAGATCGATCATCCAGAACGATCGCTGTGGCGATACCGAGCCGGAATCCCGGTGGATCCCGCTTTCCGGGTGAGCCTGGGCGAGGGCTGTACCCCGATGCCCGCGCTCGACTGGGGCGGGCACGCCGTCCACTTCAAACTCGAATGGTTCAATCCCACCGGTAGTTTCAAGGACCGCGGGGTCACGGTACTCATCTCCCATCTGCGCTCGCTGGGTGCGACGAGGGTACTCGAGGACTCCTCGGGCAACGGCGGTTCGGCGGTCGCAGGCTACTCGGCCGCCGCCGGGCTCGATGCCACGATCATCGTGCCGGAGTCCACCTCCCCGGCCAAGATCATGCAGGCACGCGCGTACGGCGCGACGATCAGACTCGTCGCGGGAACACGCGATCAGGTGGCCGACGAAGCGATCCGGCAGTCCTCGCTGATTCCCTACGCCAGCCACAACTGGCACCCGATGTTCTTGCAGGGAACCAAGACCATCGGGTACGAGATCTGGGAGAGCCTGGGGTTCGCCGCGCCCGACAACGTCGTGCTGGTGGCCGGGGCAGGCAGCATCGCCCTGGGATGCGACATCGCGTTCAGCGAACTCCTCGAGGCCGGCCTGATCGACCGCAGGCCGCGAATCCTGGTGGGTCAACCCGAACACTGGGCCACCATCGCCGACACGCTCAACGGCGTCTCCCCCACCGCCGATGCCGACCGCACCCCCACCATCGCCGAAGGTGCCTCCATCGCGCGTCCGGTACGGCTGGCGGAGGTGGTTGCGGCGATTCGGCGCTCCGACGGACACGCCATCCGCATCGCCGAATCCGAGATCGTCTCGGCCACAGGAGCACTGGCCTCCCGTGGCCTGTATGCGGAGCCGACGAGCGCGGTGGCGGCGGCCGCCCTCGACCGGTTCCTGGCCACCGGCACGATCCGCCCCGGAGAGCGCACCGTGGTGGTGCTCACCGGAACCGGCCTCAAGAGTCCGGACCGAATCGCCGACATCGTGATCTGACGCGCTCTGATTCATCGCGGACCGTACCCGTCCGCGATCCCCTATAGCGTCGTCGTTGTCCAGAGCACCACCTCCTCCGTTCACGGGAGCAAGCGATGACCACCACGACAACTCCGTCGCCCACCGGGCGCGCCAGAACCGTTGCCCTGATCTGCCTCCTCGCCGCGTCGTTCATGGAACTGATGGACGCCACCGTCGTCAACGTCGCACTACGCACCATGCAGGTCGATCTCGGGGCGTCCGCCGGCGCACTGCAGTGGGTGGTCGCCGGCTACCCCCTCACCTACGCGGTGGGCCTCATCCTGGGAGCCAGACTGGGAGACAACCTCGGCAGGCGGCGGCTCTTCATCGCCGGCCTGGCCGCCTTCGGTCTCACATCACTTGCCTGCGGACTGGCCGCCGATCCCCTGCAACTCGTGCTCTTCCGCCTCCTGCAGGGCGCTGCGGCCGCGTTGATGGTGCCGCAGGTGCTCAGCAACATCCAGGTGCTCTACCCGCCTGCTGAACGAGGCAAGGCCATGGGGATGTTCACCTCGGTCATCGGCCTGGCCGCCGTCACCGGCCCCATCCTCGGCGCCGTGATCACCAGCGGTGATTGGTTCGGCCTGTCCTGGCGACCGGTTTTCCTCATCAACATTCCCATCGCGGTGATCGCCATCGTCGCGGCGATCGCCTTCATACCCGAGTCACGCGCGCAGACGTCGACACCGATCACCGTCGGATCCGCGGCACTTCTCGGCGGATCGCTGGCCGCGATCATGCTACCGATCACGCTGGGACCCGACCATGACTGGCCCGCATGGGGTTTCGTGGCAATGGTGGCCGGATTCGGGGGACTCGCGGTCTTCGCACGACGACAGGTCGCGCTGGCCCGAATCGGTGTCGAGCCGATGGTGCCGCCGCAACTGTTCGCCACCCGGTCGTTCACCACAGGGCTGGCCACCTTCGCCACCCTGATGGTGCCCACCGGCGGCTACTTCCTCGTGCAGTCACTGCATGTGCAGCTCGCACTCGGGTGGTCGGTGCTGCACGCCGGACTCATGTGGATCCCGTTCTCCGTGGCCGTGCCGATCTCGGCGGGACTCGCCGCGACAGTGCTCGCCTTCCGGCTCGGCAAACGCATTCTGCAGCTGGGGGCGGTGGTTCTCGCCGTGGGCATGGTGCTGATGTATCTCGCCGAGCAGTCCACTCATCCCGCAGTCTGGTTCGCCGTCGCCCTGGCGGTGTCGGGGCTGGGCTTCGGCGCGATCGTCGGATCCGCCGGACTCCTGGTGCTCAACGACGTCCCGGTCCGTCTGGCCGGTGCCGCGTCGGGAGTCTTCAACACCGCGCAGGCGCTTTCCATCGCGCTGGGTGCCGCTGTGGTGGGAACCGTCTACAGCTCGGTGTCCGAGCACAGTGGATTCCAATCGGGTTACCGCGCAGCACTGTTGGTGATGATCGCAGTGGTTGCGGCCGGCGCCCTGATAGCGCAGGCCATGCCCGCGAAGACACCGTCACGCCACGCTGAGTCCGTCGCCGAACCAGCGACCGTGTGACTCAGTGCGTGGAAACGTGAGCTCCCTGCTGCGTCCACAGTTCACTGCCCTCGATGGCCGCGATGATCCTCGGTCGCAGTTCGGCGGCCTCGATCACGGCGTCGACCGACCCCACCTCGACGGCCCGGTGGATGTTGTGCACCGCATCGAACTCGGCGGCGATCTCGCTGATCTTCTCGGCCCGCACCGACTGTCGCATCTCGGCGAGTTCAGCGCTGGCCGCCGAACGGTCGGTACCGAACACGGTGGCCACCCGCGCCTCGAGCTCGCGAACCCGCGGGTCGGCACCGGTGCGCTTGCGGACCTCACCGGCGAACACCACAGCCGCCGCGGGTGCTCCACCGAGTACGGAGGCGAACGACCCGTCGATGGCCAACACCGTCATGTTGGGGTTGAGCGCCTTGGAGAACACCACGAACGCACCGCCGTGATACCGCGAGATCACGCAGAACACGATCGGGCCCTCGAAATTGACGATGGCACGACCGATCTCGGCCCCGTACTCCAGCTGCAGTTTCCGCATCGACTCCGGCGAACCGTCGAATCCGGACAAATTGGCCAGCACCACCAGCGGGCGGTTGCCGCTCGCGCTGTTGATCGCGCGGGCCGCCTTCTTCGAGGAGTTCGGGAACAGCGTGCCGGCAGTGTAGGCGTCGGGGCCGTCGGTCGGCTTGTACCCGCGACGGGCCACCTCGCGCGACTCAATACCGAGCAGGCAGACCGGGATACCACCGAGGTGGACGTCGCAGACCACGGCTGTCTCGGCGTCCGCCATGGCCGCCCACCGCTCGAGCACCGACTGGTCCTGGTCGGCGACCGCCCGCATCACGGTCCGGATGTCGAACGGCTTCTTGCGATCCGGGTTGGTGGCAGCGGAGAAGATCTGTCCCACCGTGGTGAAATCACTGCCCTCCATCACGTGCGGATAGTCGGAGACGTCGCGGTCGATCGGGTCCGCGGTGACCGCACGGCGCGGGGTGAGTTCACCGGGCGCGATGTAGGTGTGGTCGTAGTGGGCCATCAGGACATCTCGTGCCGCACCGAGATTGGGCGCCCAGTACTGCGCCTGCCCATTGGGGCCCATCACCCGGTCGTAGCCGCCGATGCCGAAGTTGTCCTCGGCCGACACTCCGCCGGAGAAGTCGAGGGACTGCTTGCCGGTCAGCACCATCGCGGAGTCGGGTGTCATCACCAGAATGCCCTTGGTGTGCATCAACATCGTCGCCTCGGCGTTCCAGTACGGCTGCGCGCCGACGTTGATCCCGGCGACGACGATGTTGATCTCGCCGCCGGCTTGAGTGAACTCGACCACTCGCTTGAGCGCGCGGGCCACCCAGTCCATGTTCTCGGTTCCCGAGTCCATGGAGATCCTGGCGCCCGACGACAGGGCATACCATTCGAGCGGCACACCGAGGCGTTCGGCGAGATCGAGGCCCGCGATCACCCGCATACATTCCGGCTCGGACAGTGCCCCAAGCGATTTGGTCGGGTCGCCGAGCAGCACCACACGGGTGACGCCCTGCGGATACTTGATGGTGGCGGTGGTGACCACACCGACCACGAGGCCCGCCGTGTTGCGCCCCATCGGCCGGTCCACCGGCACCAGCCGGTAGTCGTCGTCGAGGTCGTACTCGGTGAAATCGCCCAGTAGCCCGGCGAGTTCGTAGGGATACACCGTGCCGCGCCGCGCGGCGCCGAGCACCTTCTGCCGGTACTCGTCGGCCGGCTCGATGGGCTCGGTCGACGGTTTGCCGACGGTGACGCCGATATCCCCGGTGGCGCTGATCGCGAACCGCACCGCCACCTTGGTGAGTGCACCGGTCTCGGCGTCGCGGCGGCGCGCGATCAGCAGCACCTCTTCCAGGCCCACCCCCACGGTGGTGGCCCGGATGTGGTCGGCGATGGTGTCGAGGTCGGCTGCGGTCGCGGCAATCGGCGGCCAGACGTACAACACGATCCGATTGGTGTTGTTGGACGGGCGATCGGAGTTGCGCTGCGCGCGGCGGATCGAGTCGACGCACGAGGCGAGCGTCGTCTCGGCCGTGGGCAGCGTCAGGAGCCTGCCGTCGTGTTCGCGCAGCGCGCTGAGGTCGCGGACCTGCGCGAACGCGATCAGCCGGTCGTCGCGCGGATTGTCGCGGGCCACCGCACGGAACAGATACACCTCTTCGTCGTCGGACGAGGGCAGTCGCGTGAGATCGAACTTCCGCAACCGTTCCATCCGCATCCGTTGCGCGATGTAGGGGTGAAGTCCGCGGATCAGCCGCTCCTCGGTCATCCCCGTCGCCGACGGCCGGAAAGTGAAGTGGTGATGCATGAGCGCACCGTCGCTGCCGGCGACGGTGATCGTGATCCGGTGCACGCTGCGCGGCAACGAACGGGCGGAGATGACGGTGCCGAGCGCGTCGGCCATCGCGTCGAAACCGTCGGGCTGCTGCTCCCAGCTCACGTACAGGTCGACGTCGACCGAAGCCCGCTCGCGCGCCAACTGACCGAGCCCGTCGAGTGTGTCGCCGAGTTCGTCGAAACGCAGCGCCGCCGACACCAGACTGGCGCCGTCGCGTTCAGCCACCACGAATGTCGCGCCGCCCGCGTGTTCGGTGCGCAGATCAGACAGTCCCTTGTTGCCGTAGTAGCGCCGGGTGAGCACCTCCAGCATCACCGTGTTGTCCTCGGCGCCGCGCACGAGGCGCTGCGCGAGCAGACGGACCAGTGGTTCGGTACTCGACACCATCTCCACGATGCGTTCGGCGCGGTCGGGAACGTCGGGGTGCTCGTCGAGGTAACGCAGATGGGCACGGACGTTGCCATATACGCGCGCACGGTTGCGACGCAGCAACGGCTGCCCATACCACGAGTACACGACGCCACGGCCGAGGTCGGCGACCGCGGGATAGCGTACCTGCGCGGCGGCCACCAGCCGGTCGAGTGCCGTGCTCACCGCATCCTGCAACTCGTCGCGAGGTGTGGGTTCGCCGAGCCATTCACGCAGCAGGGTGGAGATCACCGTGATCGACTCCGACGGGTTGTTCAGCGCCAGGAAGATCCGGAACACCGCGGCCTCTAGTTCGGGGCTGCGATCGAGTTCGGTGACCCCGTAATGCACCAGCGCGCGGCGCAGTTGCTCGTGGAATGTCTCCGGCAGCCCGTCGCGCTCCACCTCGAGACTCTGCAGGTAGGTGTGAAAGTTCTCGCGTGCACTGCGGACGTGTTCGTCACCGTTGGTCTCGCCGGACGGACGGTTCTGGCTGAGCTCGGCGAGATCGGCGAACACGGTGATCAGCTCGAGCTCGTCGGCCAGCGGCCGCCTGCCGTCCTCGATCGCCGTACGCCGCGCGGTCAGGTAGTCGTCGAGCAGCCGCGAACGGTCGTCGGGGTCGACGTCGTAGCCCAGCAGCAGGCTCCGCAGATCCTCCAGGGCACGCGCCGCACGTTCGATCGACGGCACATCGACCGGCTCCTCGGGCAGTTCCAGGTCGATCGTGTCGGTGACCTCGGCGGCAGTGTCGTCGCCGTCATCGTCGGCGACGGCTTCCAGGCGCAGCAGCGGCGCACCCGTCTCGACCTGCGTGCCCACCGACACCAGGCACTCCTTGAGGCGGGAACGCACCGGCGCGCGCAGCACCGTCTCCATCTTCATGCTCTCCAGGACCAGCACCGGGGCCCCGGCCTCCACCTCGGCACCCACCTCGAGCGGCGTGGCCACCACGAGCGCCGGTGCGGGCGAACGCACCACGCCACCCTCGTCGCGGCTCACACGGTGGGTCACGCCGTCGACATCGACCAGGTGCACCGGACCGTGGGTGTCGGTGACCAGGCGGTACCGCACGCCGTTGAGCCAGAACTGCGCGGCGTGTTCGTCGAAGCGCTCCAGGTCGACGTCGGCGGTGCGGGATTCGCTGCCGGTGTCGATCGCCACGCGGAAGCGGTGGGCGCCGATGCGCGCCACCCGCACCCGGTACGCCGCGCCACGCAACTTCAGGTCAAGTGGCCGGCCACTCTGGTGCTGAACCTGAGGACGGCCACCAGAGGCGGTGGACAACAGCCGGTGACGTTCGACGGCCTCTTCCTCTTCGTAGGCGTCGATGGCCGCGGCGGCCAGCGCCACCGCCGAATGCCGTTGTGCGACAAGCTCGCCCTCGGCGCGTACCCGGTCGATCCAGCCCGTGTCGGCGCTTCCGTCGATCACCTCCGGCCGGCTGAGCAATTCGAGCACGAAACTCTTGTTGGTCGCACCGCCCTGGATGACGACGCGGGTCTCGGCCATCGCGCGCCGCAACCGGCCGAGTGCTTCATCGCGGTTGGCGCCGTAGGCGATGATCTTGGCGATCATCGAGTCGAAATCGGCGGGGATGGTGTCGCCGGCGGCCACGCCGGTGTCCACCCGGATACCCGGTCCGGCGGGCAGATCCAGCCGAGAGATGCGACCGGGCGCGGGCGCGAAGTCACGGTCGGGGTCCTCGGCGTTGAGTCGCGCCTCGATGGCGTGACCGCGCTCGGCGGGAGGTTCGCCCTCGAGCCGTCCACCGGAGGCCACCAGCAGTTGTGCCCGCACCAGGTCGAGGCCGGTGGTGCACTCGGTGATCGGGTGCTCCACCTGCAGGCGGGTGTTCACCTCCAGGAACGCGAACAGCTTCTCCACCGGGTGATACAAGAACTCGACGGTCGCCGCGCCGCGATACCCGACGGCCACCGCGAGCCGTTCGGCGGAGGCCTTCAGTTCGGCGACCTGCTCGGTGGCCAGCACCGGCGACGCGGACTCTTCGATGATCTTCTGGTTGCGACGCTGTATCGAACAGTCGCGCACGCCGAGCGCCCACGCGGTTCCCTGGCCGTCGGCGATCACCTGCACCTCGACGTGGCGCGCACCGGTGACCAGTCGTTCGAGGAACACCACGCCGCTACCGAACGCGCGTGCGGCCTCGTCGCGGGTGCGCTCGTAGGCGTCACGCAGCTCCGACGCATCGTTGATCACCCGGATACCGCGACCTCCGCCGCCTGCAGTGGCCTTGAGCATCAACGGGTAGCCGATGGCCGCAGCGGCCTCCTCGGCGGCCTCGACGGTGTCCACCGCGCCACGACTCCACGGCGCCACCGGCACCCCCACCTCCTCGGCGAGGAGTTTGGCGCCGATCTTGTCGCCCAGCGTGCGCATCGCTTCCGCCGACGGCCCGACGAAGGTGACTCCGATGCGGTCACACAGTTCGGCGAACAGCGGGTCCTCGGCGACGAAACCCCAGCCGACCCACGCGGCGTCGGCACCGGTCTCGAGCAGCGCGTGTTCGAGTACCTCGAGATTGAGGTACGGCCGGTCGGCCGCGGCGCCGAGGTCGTAGGCGATGTCCGCCTCGCGGACGAAGGTCGCGTTGCGGTCGACGTCGGTGTGCAGCGCCACCACCTCGACGGGGCGGCCGGTTTCGGCCGACAGCCCGCGGACGGCGTGGATGAGTCGCATGGCGGCCTCGCCGCGGTTCACGATGGCAATGCGGGTGAACATCACGACTCCTTCTGTTCGGGAAAACCTCGTCAGGGCACCATCGGCAAGCGCGCACACTTCCCGATGACGGACGGGCATGATTCTGTCGAATGATTTCGCTACGCGCGAGTACGCTACCGGCCACCGGCGCGTCACCTGCACGACCGGCGAGGCTCCGCGCTCATCTCAGCTTGGCACCGTAGACCCGGGTGATGTGCAGCGTCATCAGCACTCGCCTGTCGGTGACCATGACCTGTCGGTACTCTGCCCAGTCGGGATGCTCACCGGCACCGAGGCGGTAATAGGCCACCAGGGCGTCCACCTCGGGGCTGTCGGGGTCTGTCGACGGACCGGTGAGTGTCACGGTGCCTTCGGCGGTGGCCCATGTGTATCCGCCCGGACCGGTGAACTCGATGGCGGCGCGCGGATCCCGGCGAAGATTCGCCGTCTTGGCGCGCCCCTCGGTCATCGACACGTAGATGGTGTCCGACTCACGGTCATAGGCCGCCGTCACCGGGGACATCTGGGGTACGCCGCTGGCTCTGATGGTTGCGAGGATTCCGATCGATGTCGCGGCGATCAGGTCACGGGGGTCGAACTCGGTGGTTGTCATGTAGGCGGCAACCGGCGTGTCCATCACATCATTCCGGCCCGAACCCTCTGGGCACGGCACCTGTGACCGCTTCTGGCGATCGGGCTCGCATCACACTCCACGACTGTGCCCGGTGCGCGACTCCGGGGGTTCGGTCAACTCGTCGAGTCGTCGTTGCGCAGCGTCGGCGGCCTCCCGTGCCGAGCGCACCGCGTCGGCCGCGTCGACCTGCGCCGCGGCGGCGGTCGTCACGGCACGGTCGGCGAACCGCAGTTCGCCCTCTACTTGGGAAAGTTCCTCGCGGATCCGGGCGAGTTCCTCGCGCAGGGCCGAAGCGCGCCGGCCCAGTTCATCGGCCCGTTCGGCGGCCGCCGAGCTCTGCCGGGCCGCATGCTCGGCCGCCTGCACGGCCCGGTTGAACGTCCGTCGGGTGGCCGCCGCCTCGGCACTTGCGACCGCGCGCGCCGCCGCTTCGTGCTCATCCGGCTCGGCAGGCCCGGTGGGGTCGGCGGCCGGGTCGGCGGTTGTGGGGGCATCGGCGACCCCCTCCCCTGCCGACGCGTCGGTGACCACGGCCAGCCCGGCGGGTCCGAAGCCGCTGTACTCGACGGCACCGACCAGGCGTCCGCGACGTAATGTCGCGGCGACCTCGGGGTCGGCGATCGCGGCACGCAGCGTCTGCGCGACGTCACGCCCGACGGCTGCCGACATCTCCGTATCCAGCGAAGCGAAGACATCGCCGACCGACTTCAGCGCCGCGGCAATCACCTCCTGACGGCGACGCGAGAGTGATCTGATCTGCGTCGCGGCCGACCGCCGCTGGGCGTCGCGCAAGTCCTCACCGAGCGCCACGACCTCGTCGACCTCGTCGGGCGAGCGCCGAGCCCACTGATTCAGTGACCAGGCGGCGGTCGTCGGGCGGTGCAGCTGCGTGATGCGCGTGGCGAGCTCGCGATCATCGGGCCTGATCGACTTGGCCAGGTCGTTGCGGCGAGCGACGAATGTTGCGGGGTCCAGTCCGTACAGTTCGTCGGCCACATCGTCAAAGTCGGCCACATCGTCAAAGTCGGCGGGCTCGTGCACCACGGATCCAGCCTGCCACAGCGATACCCGTGATCGGCGAGCGCGTTCACGGAGAAACCGGGGTGTCTCAATTCGAGAGAAGTCCTGAATCGATCCAGATTGGGGAGCATACTGTCGCCGTGCCCTCCTCCCCGGAGTACGCCGACAGACTGCGTGCAGCCGACCTCCGAGTGACCCGTCCGCGGGTCGCGGTACTGCAGGCTGTGGATGCACACCCCCACGCCGACACCGACACGCTGTTCGGCGCGGCGAGGTCGCTGCTTCCCGACATCTCGCGCCAAGCCGTGTACGACGTGCTCGGTGCGCTCACCGATGCGGGACTCGTCCGGCGGATACAACCGTCCGGTCATCTCGCCCGCTACGAGGCGAGGGTCGGCGACAACCACCATCACATGGTGTGCCGGGGTTGCGAAGCCATCGTCGACGTCGATTGCGCCGTCGGCGACACCCCATGCCTCATCGCCTCCGACGACAAGGGTTTCGTCCTCGACGAGGCGGAGGTCATCTACTGGGGACTGTGCCCTGACTGCGCGGTCTCCTCATCGACGGGGTCACGACAGTGATCACAGCCCGAAGTATTCATCACCGAAAGGAATGTCGTGTCTGACCAGACCACACCCGAGCATCCGCCGATCGGAGAGGCGCAGACAGAGCCTGCCGAATCCGGCTGCCCCATGCACATTCGGCCGCCGGTCGAGGGTGGCGGCAATCAGCAGTGGTGGCCCGAGAAGCTCAATCTGCGCGTGCTCGCCCACAATCCGCAGGTCATCCGCCCCCGTGAACCCGACTTCGACTACGACGCCGCACTCGCCGATCTCGACGTCGAGGCCCTTGTCGCCGACGTCAAGGCGGTCATGACCGATTCGAAGTCGTGGTGGCCGGCCGACTTCGGTCACTACGGTCCGTTCTTCGTCCGCATGTCGTGGCATGCCGCGGGCACCTACCGCGTCGAGGACGGCCGCGGCGGCGCGGGCACCGGTATGCAGCGTTTTGCTCCCCTCAACAGCTGGCCCGACAACGTCAGCCTGGACAAGGCACGCCGCCTGCTGTGGCCGGTGAAAAAGAAGTACGGCAAGTCGCTCTCGTGGGCCGATCTGCTGGTACTCGCGGGCAATGTGGCGCTCGAGGACATGGGTTTCAAGACCGAGGGCTTCGCGTTCGGCCGTGTCGATGAGTGGGAGGCCGACGAGGTGTATTGGGGCGCCGAGTCGGTGTGGCTCGGCACCAATCTGCGCTACTCCGGTGAACGCAACCTGGAGAATCCGCTGGGCGCGACGACGATGGGTCTCATCTACGTCAATCCCGAAGGCCCCGAAGGTAATCCGGACTATCTCGCTGCCGCGCAGGACATCCGGGAGACGTTCGGCCGGATGGCGATGAACGACGTGGAAACCGCCGCGCTGATCGTCGGCGGCCATACCTTCGGCAAGGCGCACGGCAACGGCGACGCCGAAGTGCTCGGACCCGAACCGGAGGCGTCGCCGCTCGAGCAGATGGGGCTGGGCTGGAAGAACCCGCAGGGCACCGGCCACGGCAACGACACCGTCACCAGTGGCCTGGAGGTCACCTGGACGCACACCCCGACCAAGTGGGACAACAGCTTCCTGGAGATCCTGTACGGAAACGAGTGGGAGCTCACCAAGAGTCCTGCCGGTGCCAATCAGTGGAAGCCGAAGAACAACGGTTGGGCGAACTCCGCCCCGATGGCCCAGGGCGACGGCAAGACGCACCCATCGATGCTCACCACCGATCTCACGATGCGATTCGACCCGGTCTACGGGGAGATCACACGTCGCTGGCTCGATCATCCCGAGGAACTGGCCGACGAGTTCGCCAAGGCCTGGTTCAAACTGCTGCACCGCGACATGGGTCCGGCGATCCGGTATCGCGGACCGCTCGTTCCGGCGCAGACCCACCTGTGGCAGGACAACGTGCCCGCACAGGAGGGTCCGCTGATCTCCGACGCCGACGCCGACAGCCTCAAGGCATCGATTCTCGAGTCGGGTCTCACTGTGGCGCAACTGGTCTCGACCGCGTGGAAGGCGGCTGCCACGTTCCGCGGCAGCGACTACCGCGGCGGTGCCAACGGTGGACGTATCCGCCTGCAACCGCAGCTCGGCTGGGAGTCCAGCGAACCCGACGAGCTCGCGAGCGTGATCAGCACCCTCGAACAGATCCAGCAGACGTTCAACTCCGAGTCCGGCCCGAAGGTGTCCTTCGCCGATCTGGTGGTGCTCGGCGGTGCTGCCGCCATCGAAAAGGCCGCCAAGGACGGTGGATTCGAGGTGACGGTCCCCTTCACGCCGGGACGCACCGACGCCACTCAGGACATGGTGGACGTGGATTCCCACGCCTATCTGGAGCCGCGGTACGACGGATTCCGCAACTACGAGGGCAAGGGCAACGAGTTGGCCGCGGAGTTCAATCTGGTCGACAAGGCGAATCTGCTCACCCTCTCCCCGCCGGAGATGACGGTCCTCGTCGGAGGTCTGCGTGTGTTGGGGGCGAACTATCAGGGTTCGTCGCTCGGGGTGCTGACCGACTCCCCCGGCACTCTCACCAACGACTTCTTCGTCAACATCACGGGGATGGATGTCGAGTGGGCGCCGTCGCCGGCCGACGATGGCACCTACATCGCCACCGATATCGACTCAGGCGAGCAGAAGTGGACGGGCAGCCGGGTGGACCTGGCGTTCGGCGCCAACTCGGATCTGCGGGCACTCGCCGAGGTGTACGCCGAGGACGACTCGAAGGAGAAGTTCGTGTCGGACTTCATCGCCGCGTGGACCAAGGTGACCGAACTCGATCGGTACGACCTCGACTGATCGACACCCACCGATCGACACCCACTGATCGACAGCGGAGCGGCGCCCCGGGCCTCACGTCCCGGGGCGCCGTCACCTCAGCGGTCGGTGAGTTTTCGCATGAAGATCACACCTGATCTGATCGAGGATGCCGCCGAATGCCGATGGGCACTCTGCGGGCTATGGAATGCGGACTGAAAAGTGCGGACTGAAGAATTCAGTGACCCGTCAGTCTGGCCCGACCCTGCGCGGAAGGCCACTTCATTTTCTCGCCGGTCCGAGTCGCCGAATGAACGAGGCCGCGCACGAGTGGCAGAGTGAAGAGGATGACGCGTTGGGATTCGACGGCGGCGCCGCGCGGAGCGGACTACGACCGCCGCTGGGAGGCGCTGGCCGCGGCCGGCGAGAACATCCACGGTGAGGCCGACCTCGTCGAAAGCCTGTTGGGCATCGACGGTGGCGGGCGCGTGCTCGATGCGGGATGCGGAACCGGACGTGTGGCGATCGAACTGCATGCGCGCGGTCATGACGTGGTCGGGGTGGACGCCGATCCGTCCATGCTGGCGCGCGCCGCGGCCAAGGAGCCCCGAATCCGTTGGGTTCGGGCAGACCTCGCCGACCTCGACGGGCGCGTGGACGAAACCTTCGACCTCGCGCTGCTCGCCGGCAACGTGATGATCTTCGTCAGCCCGGGCAGCGAACCGGCCGTCGTCGCCCGGTGTGCGGACCGATTGCGACCAGGTGGCCTACTGGTTGCCGGATTCCGTGTGACGGCCGAACGTCTTCCTCTCGTCCGATACGACGAGTGCGCACGATCCGCCGGTCTCGAGTTCGTCGCCAGGTGGTCGACGTGGGATCGCGCGCCGTACACCGGCGGCGATTACGCGGTCTCGGTGCACCAAATGCCGCTCGACGCAGGGGTGTGAGGGCACCGCTTCTCGCGCGGCGGCGACGCCCGGTTGTGACTATGCTGGCGGTTTCCCGACAGAACGGAACACCGTGTCCACCGACTCCACCAGTTCGGCCCCGGGACGCCGATCGCCCGGCCACATCCGATTGACCTCGCACAGCGGCGGACTGGGCGCACCCTCGATCTGTTGGGGTGCCGCCACGGCTGCCGAACGCGGCCCGGTGATCGCCACCACCACCACTCGCGGACACCGCAACGTGGTCGGGACGCACAGCGGTTCCTACAGCGTGTATCGCGCCCTGGCGGTCGCTTCCGGTGCGCTCTCACGCGAGCATCGCGCAGACCTCACCAACACATCGCCGACCGACGTGATCGGACCGCATCCGCAATGGACCGACCCCGAAGCCATCGTCAGTATCGATCCGTGGGGCGCGACCGTTGCCGAGTCGTTTCCCGAACTCCTCGACGCCGGCTACGACATCCGGCCCACCATCGCGGTCACCAAGGCACACGTCATCCTTCCCGAGGTCATCGAAGCCATCGCCAAGGGCAGGCTGGTGCCCGACGGGGAGGTGCTGCTGCCCAGCGGCGCGGCGCTGGTCACCAAGGCTGCGGTGGAGCCGGTCTGGTATCTGCCGGGGGTGGCACAGCGTTTCGGTTGTAGCGAGACCGAACTGCGGCGGGTGCTGTTCGAGGAGACCGGTGGCATGTATCCCGAACTGGTCACCCGTTCCGACCTCGACGTCTTCCTGCCGCCGATCGGCGGCCAAACCGTCTACATCTTCGGTGATCCGCGGGGTCTGGCCGATCCCGACGTGGAACTGACCGCCCGGGTTCACGACGAATGCAACGGCTCGGATGTATTCGGCTCCGACATCTGCACGTGTCGGCCCTACCTCACCCACGCGATCGAGGAATGCATTCTCGGCGCCCAGCGCTCAGGGGTGGGCGTGGTGGCCTACTCGCGCAAGGAAGGTCGCGCCCTGGGCGAGGTCACCAAATTCCTCGTGTACAACGCACGCAAACGCCAGGTGGGCGGCGATACCGCCGACCAGTACTTTGCGCGTACCGAATGCGTTGCGGGAGTGCAGGATATGCGGTTCCAGGAGCTCATGCCCGACGTATTGCACTGGCTCGGCATCACCCGCATCGACCGGCTGGTATCGATGAGCAACATGAAGTACGACGCCATCACGGGATCGGGTATCGAAGTCGGCGAGCGCGTCGACATTCCCGAGTCGCTCATCCCCGCCGACGCCCGCGTCGAGATCGACGCCAAGATGGCCGCCGGGTACTTCACCAGCGGAGCGGTGCCCGGTTCCGATGATCTCCGCAAGACCAAGGGGCGAGGTCTGGTTCCGTGACCAGCGGCCGCACCATCACCGAGACCGCCGACGACCCGGCCACGGTCGAGGGCGCGGTGGCGATGCTGCGTTCCACGTCCACCATCCGGACGCGCGCGGCGGGGCTGCTCGATGATGCACGCAGCGGCCACTCCCGCTGGTTCGGCGTCGATGACGATGCGCTCGACGCAGCTGCCGAGATCGTTGCCGATGTCACCCGCTCGCGGTATCCGACACTCGAGGTGCCGTTCCACAGCCGTTGGCGGCATTTCGAGGTGGGGTCGGTGGACCGGGTGGCGTGGCTGGCCGAACGGGCCGGGCCGCGAACACCGTCCGAGCGCATTCGGATGATGATCGACCTGGCCGTGGTCAGCGTGCTCCTCGACGCGGGTGCCGGCCCCGCTTGGCATTTCGACGAGAACACCACCGGCCGGCGACTCTCGCGATCGGAGGGTTTGGCGGTCGCGAGTCTGCACGCCTTCGCCGATGGCGCCTTCTCCGGTGACGCCGATGATCCGTTCCGCGTGGACGCAGCCGGTCTGCGCGCGTTGAGCGCGGACCGGTTGGCCGCGGCGTTCCAGGTGGATACGCACAACCCGCTCGTCGGACTCGACGGACGAATGCATCTGCTGCACACGCTGGCGGTCGTACTCGCCGACCGGCCCGCGGTGTTCGGGCCCGACGGTCGGCCCGGCTGCCTCGCCGACGCGCTCCTCGACGCCGACCAGACCACCGGTCGAGGCCCCGCCGCGCCGGGCGTCACCGTGCGTGCCCACGACATCCTCACCCTGCTGCTCGAGAATCTCTCATCGATCTGGCCGTCGCCGGCGATGATCGGCGGTCAGCCGCTCGGTGACTGCTGGCATCACGACGCCGTCACCGGCAGCGGCCTCACGGCAGGCTGGATGCCATTTCACAAGCTGTCGCAGTGGCTCACCTACTCGCTGCTCGAGCCGTTCGGTGACGGCGGAGTCACGGTCACCGGTCTCGACGACCTGACCGCACTCCCCGAATACCGCAACGGTGGACTGCTCATCGACACCGGTGTGCTGCAGCCGCTTTCGAGCGGATGGTCGGAGACCGCGTGGCGTGTGGACGACGAGTTCATCGTGGAGTGGCGCGCCCTGACGGTGGCGCTGCTCGACGAGCTCGCACCCGCCGTGTGCGTTCGTCTGGGTCTCGACCCCACCACCACCCCGTTGGCCTGCGTGCTGGAGGGCGGCACCTGGGCGGCGGGCCGGCAACTGGCCGCAGCGCGCGACGGACTGCCGCCACTGCACATCGTCAGCGACGGCACCGTCTTCTGAACGCCCCTGTGCTCACCCGCGAGTTCAACCCGGTAGGAGAAGAAGCGAATCCATGAGCGGCACCGTACATGTCATCGACCATCCGCTGATCGAGCACAAACTCACCCTGATGCGACAGAAGCAGACGTCCACCAATGACTTCCGGCGTCTGCTCAACGAGATCTCCACGCTGATGGCCTATGACGTCCTGGCCGACATCCCGATGCACGAGATCAAGGTGGAGACCCCGATGGAGGTGACCACCGGGCGGGTGATCGACGGCAAGAAGCTGGTGTTCGCTTCCATTTTGCGTGCCGGAACCTCGATCGCCGACGGCATGCTCACCGTCGTGCCGGGCGCGCGGATCGGTCACATCGGGCTCTATCGTGATCCGAAGACCCATATCCCGGTCGAGTACTACTTCAAGATGCCGCACGATCTCGACGAACGTGACGTGGTGGTGGTGGATCCGCTTCTGGCGACGGGACATTCGGCAGTCGCGGCGGTGGACCGGCTCAAGGAGTACGCTCCCCGCTCGATTCGCTTCGTGTGTCTGCTCACGTGCCCGGAGGGACTAAGCGTGCTGCACGAGGCCCATCCCGATGTGCCGGTCTATACCGCGGCGGTGGACCGCGGGCTCAACGACCAGGGATACATCCTGCCCGGACTCGGTGATGCCGGTGATCGCATCTTCGGTACCGAGTGAGAGTCGTTCCGAAGGACTGTGATTCGTCAGAGGTTTCGCGGTTTGCGTCGGTCAGGGCGCCGAGGGGCCGACCGGGTTGTCGTTACCGACGCCAAGATCCCCGGTGAGGTAGTGGCGCACCGTGGGGCCCATGGCGTCGGCGAGTTCGTCGGCGTCGGCCGCGACGATCTCCGGTACCCGCGCCACATATCGCATCATCGCAAGACCCGTCATCTGTGAACCGATGAGCGCACAGCGCAGCGGTGCGCTGTCGCTGCGCACCGCCGCCCCGAGGACCGCGGTGACGATGCCGCGCTGGATGTTCTGGAGCACCTCGGCGACGTCAGGGTTCACCAAGGCCACCCGCAGCATGCCGATCAGATGCTCGCGCACACGTGGTTCCCCGTCCCACAGCGTGACGGCCCGGCGAATGAAATCCGCGCCCGCCCCGGGACCGTCGATAGGCCCGCCCACTGCCGCGGCGACGTCGATCGGCGGTTGCAGGGCGTGGCCGACGAGTTCACGCTTCGTGCCGAAGTAGTGATGGACCAGCGCGGCGTCGACGCCGGCGCGCGCGGCGATGCCGCGGATGGTGGTCCGATCCAGGCCCACCTCGGCCAGCGACTCGCGGGTTGCCGACAAGATCGCCAAGCGATTGTCCGCGTTCGACGGTGCGGGGGGTCGGCCACGCCCCCGTCGCGTCGCACCATGTCCGGTCACACCGCGTCCCTGGATCGACGGGCGAGGGTGAGCATGCGTTCTTCGATGGTCGCCGGAACCGTATCGATGTCGGCGGACAGCCCGGCGTGGGCAAGGATGGCTCGAATCCGTTCCGGGTCGGTGTCGGCGACGCGAATGGTGCGGCCCGACAACACCACCGGCACATCCGCGGCCCGCAGCGCGGCGAACGCATCGCGCCAGTCCTCGGTGCGCACGAGCGCGGCGCGGGTGGATCCGATGACGTCGTGCTCGGTGCCCTCGGCGACGAGTTCTGCATTCGACATCAGCAACAGCCGGTCGCACTGCTGGGCTTCCTCCATGTAGTGCGTGGTGACCAGCACCCCGACCCCGTCGTCGGCCTGCTGCCGGATGGTGTCCCACAGCCGCGCCCGCGACAGCGCATCGACACCCGAGGTGGGCTCGTCGAGGACGAGCACCGACGGCCGGTGCGCCAGCGCGACGGCGAAGGCGACCGTGCGTTGTGCACCCAACGACAAGTCGCCGACGAGGGTGTGTGCGTCATCGTGCAGGTTCTCCGGAAGCGTGGCGGCGCATCGGTAGGCGCCTGCGCTGAACGCCATGTTCTCGGCGACGGTCAGATCCCGGTACAGGCCGAGGTTCTGCGGTACGTAGCCGAGCCGAGCCCGATGGGCGCGGTCAGGGGCACCGCCGAACAGGTGCACCGAACCCGCGGTGGGTGCCAAGAGACCCAGCAGCATCCTGATCAGGGTCGTCTTGCCCGCACCGTTGGCTCCGAGAAGTCCCACCACCTCGCCGGCACCGATCGTCATGCTGACCGCGTCGACTGCGGTGAAATCACCGAATGTCTTGCTGACCGAACGGGATTCGATGAGGGCATCGTTCATGATCGGCCGCTTCCGTGCGTGGGGGCGGTGTCGCGGCGTCGGATCGAGAGTGCGATCACGATATCCTCCAGGTCGGGATCGACGCACGGCGCGGACACATCGGGTGGCCCGTCCGGCCAATACTCGTGGCGGTCGCGCCCCCGGCGCCACGACCATCCCGGCCGCACCGGGTCCGTGGTGCGGGTGATGACCCCGGTGAAACCGGCACGCACCTCGTCGTAGGAGCCGTGCACCAGCTGACGACCCAGATCGAGAACCAGCAGGTCACCAGCGCGCTCACCCTCGTCGAGATAGGTGGTCGACATGAGGACGGCGCAGCCGGCAGCGGCGGCCTCGGAGACCATGCCCCACAGATCGATGCGGCTGACCGGATCGACGCCGGTACTCGGTTCGTCGAGGATCAGCAGCGTCGGTCGATGAATCATGGCCATCGCCGCACCGAGCTTTCGGCGCATCCCGCCGGACAGGTCCCGTGCCAGACGGTCGGCGGCCACGCCGAGTCCGGCGCGGTCGATCATCTCCTCGCGTCGCTGTCGCAGTGGCTCGCCGGACAGTCCGTAGATTCCGCCGACGAAGTCGAGGTTCTGCCGAACGGTCAGGGCTGCCCAACTACCCGGTCCCGCGGACAGGAAACCGATCTCGTGGCTCGGCGGGATGTCGACGACACCCTCGCGCGGGTCGATCTCGCCGGCGAACACGCGCAGCAATGTCGACTTGCCCGCTCCGTCGCCACCGACCACCGCCGTGATCTGGCCCCGCTCGACATCCAGCGAGATGTCGTCGAGAGCGATCTTGTCGCCGAACCGGACCGTCGCGTCGCGAACGGCGCTCATGACGCGGCGTCCGGGGCGCGGTCGCGGTGATGACCCGTCGACCCCGGCGCCAGGTCGCGTCGGAAACGCAGGGTGGCGCCCGTGAAAACGACCACTGCCATCGCCGCGAGCACCACCAACGGCAACCAGAGCGTGGAGATCGGTGCGCCGCGGAGCATCACACCCTGCGAGATCATCACGAAATAGGTGAGCGGCAGGATGTAGCTGATCCATCGAATCCCGGCGGCCATGGCGTCGATCGGAAAGATCATGCCCGACAACAGGATCTGCGGGAGCAGGAAGAAGAATGCGGTCTGGATAGCCTGCCCCGTGGTCTGCGAGACGGTGGAGATCAGCACCCCGAGTCCGAGCACCACGAACAGGAACAGTGCGGCGCCGAGCGCGAAGGTGAGCACGTTGCCGTTGAACGGCACACCGAACAGTGCGATGCCGAGCACCGTCACGATGATCATGTCGACGGCGGCCACGAGGAAGTACGGGAGGATCTTGCCGAGAATCACCTGACTCGGCGCGATCGGCATCACCGCCAGTTGCTCCAGAGTGCCGGCCTCACGTTCTCGAACCATGCCGATGCTGGTGATGATGGTGCCGATGAACGTGAGGATCAGACCGATGATCGCGGGCACCATGACCCACGACGTCTTGAGCCCCGGGTTGTAGAGCACCTCGGTGTGCACGCGTGCGCCGAATTTGTTGAGTACCGACACCGCCGACTGCGCGGCGAAGAGATTCGAGCCGTCGACGAGTGCCCGGATCTGTGCGCCGGGTTGGGCACCGGTGACCAGCGCGACGTCGACCTTGTTGTCGCGCAGCAGGTTCTGTGCGTCGGTCGCCGTGTCGGTCGTGGAGTTGACCGTCACATCGAAGTAGTCGGGCAGCCCGGCGGCCACGTGCTGCGCCTGCGGTCCCACCACTGCGGTCTGCACCGAGGAGACGTAGAAGTTGGCCGCGTACCCGAAGATGATCAGCAACAGCAGCGGCAGCACCACCAGCATGGCCAGTGTCCGGCGATCACGAACCAGTTCCCGGAACTCCTTGACGATCATCGCCCGCATGATTCGGAGACTAGTCCCGACGCAGAGCACAGGTCAACACTTGTTCAATTAATTCGGCGGCCTCCGCGGCGCGCTGATGCATCTCCGTCGCGCGATGAACAATGGCGTCATGTCCGTGTGCGACTCGGCGGGGTTCCTCGACCGCCATCAGGTGGCGATCTATCTGTCGGCATTCGTCGGCGGGGGCGCGCTCGGTCTGTTGGTGCCGTCGATCAGCGAACCGGCGGAGTACCTGGTGACGCCAGTGCTCGGCGCGTTGTTGTTCGTGACCTTCCTGCAGGTGCCGATCGCCGAGCTCCCCGCGTCGCTGCGCCATGGCCGATTTCTTGCGGCGGTGCTCCTCACGAACTTCGTCGTGGTGCCAATGGTGGTGGCCGCGCTGCGACCGTTGATGCCGGCGTCGGACCCGATCCGCCTGGGGATCATGCTCGTGTTGTTGTGTCCGTGCATCGATTACGTCATCGTGTTCAGCGGCCTGGCCGGTGCGCGCAGCGATCGCCTGCTGGCCGCAACGCCATTGCTTCTCCTGATGCAGTTCCTGCTGCTGCCGGTCTATCTGCGCATCCTCGGCGGCGACAGCATCGCCGCGATCGATCCGATGCCCTTCCTCCGGGCATTCCTCGCCTTGATCGCACTGCCCCTCGTAGCCGCCTGGGCGGTGCAATCCTGGGTGCGGCGCAATCCGGCGCGGGATGAAACCGTCGGCCGCGCAGAGATCGTCATGGTGCCGCTCATGGCCGTGGTGCTAGGCCTGGTCGCCGCATCTCAGATCCGTAGATTGGATGCGGACCTGCGGCCGTTCGGTGGCGCGCTGGCGTGTTACGTGGTGTTCCTGCTGGTGATGCCCGTACTCGGCACGGTGGTCGGCCGATTGTTTCAACTCGACGCGAGATCGATTCGCGCGGTAGCGTTTTCCGGCTCCACCCGCAACTCGCTCGTCGTGCTGCCCCTCGCCCTCGCGCTCCCCGCGGGTGCGGGGATCGCCGCAGCGGCCGTCGTCGCGCAAACGGCCGTCGAACTGATCGGCATGATGATCCTGCTCCGGGTGATCCCGCGCGTCATACCGGTTACGTGACCGACCGGTCCCGACTCACTTGTGCGGAACGTCCGCGCTGAGACCACCGTCCATCACGAACTCGGCGCCCGTGGCGTACGACGATTCGTCGCTGGCCAGGAAGACGACGAACGTCGACACCTCGCTGGAATCGGCGGCGCGCCCCAGCGGAACCTTGACCATGTCCTCGGGGATTCCTTCGGTCATCGGCGTGCGGATGAGTCCCGGATGTATCGAGTTGACCCGCACATTGTGTGGGGCGAGTTCCAGCGCAACAGATTTCGCGAGCCCGCGCACTCCCCACTTGGAGGCGACGTATCCGTGCGCCCAAGGACTTCCGCGCAACCCCTCCACCGACGAGACGTTGATGATCGATCCCCCGCCGGCATCGATCATCGGATCCGCGACGGCCTGGATTCCGAGGAATGTGCCCGTCAAATTGACGTCGAGAATCTGTTTCCACTTGTCGAGGCGAAACTTCTGCACGGTGGATCCGTTGATGACGCCAGCGTTGTTGACGAGCACGTTGAGGGTGCCGAAATCGTCGACGGCTGTCGCCACCGCGGCCTTCCAATCGTCCGGTGACGTCACATCGAGGTGCACGTAGCGGGCCGATTCCCCGATCTCGTCGGCGAGTGCCTTTCCCTCGTCGTCGAGAATGTCGCCGATCACCACCTTCGCACCCTCGTCCACCAGTGCCCGGGCGTGCGAGGCACCCATCCCGCGTGCACCCCCACTGATCACTGCGACCTTGTTGTCTACACGTCCCATGGCGACACACAGTACCTGCTCGGAGCGCAAATGAGAACACGTTCTACCCTGCCGGGTGGGAACGTGTTCTACTGAAGTGGACATTCGTCCGGACACATGTACATAGAGCGCGAGGAGGCGGCATCGACATGGCCATCCGCACAGCCCTGGTGGGTACCGGTAATGCGGGCAAACTCGCCCTCACCCAACTCATCGAGGACTCCCGTTTCGAGCTGGTGGCCGTGGCTGTCTCCGACCCGCTGAAGGTGGGCCGGGACGCCGCGGCGCTCGCCGGGACGGACGGCGTGACGGGGATCATCGCGGTCGACGATCTCGATGCCGTGATCGCCGCCCGCCCGGAGTGTGTTGTGTATTGCGCGATGGGAGATACACGCCCGGTCGAGGCCTTCGGCGACATCATGCGATTCGTGGCGGCCGGCATCGACGTCGTCGGGACCGCTCCCGGCGGCCTGCAGTATCCGTGGGGAGTGATGCCCGACAAGGCAATCGCCAAACTCGAAGACGCCGCTCGGGCCCATGACGCCAGCGTGTTCATCAGCGGCGTCGACCCCGGCTTCGCCAA
The DNA here is from genome assembly GCF_053588635.1 of Gordonia sp. NPDC003425. NCBI lineage: Bacteria > Bacillati > Actinomycetota > Actinomycetes > Mycobacteriales > Gordoniaceae > Gordonia > Gordonia sp. NPDC003425. The sequence goes on from NZ_JBSFQI010000012.1 coordinate 34,202, forward strand.
CGACCTCATCCCGTTCGTGTTCGCCGGCACCTGCCAACGCATCGAACAGGTGCGGTGCATGGAAATCGCCGACTACGCCACCTACGACGGAGCAACGGTGATGTTCGACGTGATGGGATTCGGCAAACCGCTCGACGAGACCCCCATGCTCTTCTTGCCGGGAGTTCTCGGACTGGCCTGGGGCACCACGATGCAGATCCTGGCTCGCGGACTCGGCATCACCATCGACGAGATCGTCGAACATCACGAGAGTGAGCCGGCACCAGACGATTTCGAGATCGCCTCCGGTGTCATCGCCGCGGGCACGAGGGCTGCGGTGCGGTTCGAGATCGTCGGGATGGTCGATGGCGCACCGGCTATTGTCGTCGAACACGTCACGCGGCTGCGCGAGGATCTGCGACCGGACTGGCCCCAGCCCGCCCAACCCGGCGGATGTTATCGCGTCGAGATCACCGGCGAGCCGTCGTATCGGGTAGACATCATGCCGACCAGTGCGAAAGGTGATCACAATCACGCCGCGATCGTCGCGGGAGTCGGCCGAGTGGTCAACGCGATTCCCGCTGTGCTCGTCGCTCCCCCCGGAATCCGGACCACGCTCGATCTCCCCATCGTGACCGGCGCCGGCACCTACACCGCACCCGTCGCCACCGCGCAACTGCGGTGCCCTTCCGCTGGGTGAGCCCCCTTCGCTGGTTGAGCTTGTCGAACCACCCGCCCCGCCGCTCGAGCCCTTCCGCTGGGTGAGCCCCCTTCGCTGGTTGAGCTTGTCGAAACCACCCGCCCCGCCGCTCGAGCCCTTCCGCTGGGTGAGCCCTTCGGCTGGGTGAGCCCTTCCGCTGGTTGAGCTTGTCGAAACCACTCAGCTCGACCAGCGGAG
>NZ_JBSFQI010000012.1:35177-124412 GCF_053588635.1 Gordonia sp. NPDC003425
GTGGTTTCGACAAGCTCAACCAGCGAGTGAACGCTCAACCAGCGGGGTGGTTTCGACAAGCTCAACCAGCGAGTGAACGCTCAACCAGCGGGGTGGTTTCGACAAGCTCAACCAGCGAGTGAACGCTCAACCAGCGGGGTGGACGGCTCAACCAGCAGGGTGGATGGACCCAACCGGCGGTTGGCTCCGACGGGTAACGTGAACAGACATGAGTGAGCAACAGTGGAAGGCGTTCGAGGTCTCGGTGTCCGACGGTGTCGCCGAGGTGATGCTCACCGGGCCCGGCAAGGGCAATGCGATGGGCCCCGATTTCTGGGACGAACTTCCCGAATTGTTCCGCGGACTCGACGCCGACGACGACGTCCGTGCCGTCGTCCTGCGGGGTTCGGGGAAGAACTTCTCCTACGGCCTGGACCTTCCCGCGATGGCCGGCGAGCTCGCGCCCGCACTCGCCGACAACGCGAAGGCCAAGCCACGCACCGCGCTGCTCAACACCATCACCCGAATGCAGAGCGGTCCCAACGCCGTCGCCGACTGCCGCAAGCCGGTCGTCGCGGCAATCAGCGGGTGGTGCATCGGCGGCGGAGTGGACCTGATCGCGGCAGCGGACATCCGCTACGCGAGTTCCGACGCGAAGTTCAGTGTGCGCGAAGCGCGTGTCGCGATCGTCGCAGACATGGGCAGCCTCGCGCGGCTGCCCGCGATCATCGGCGACGGCCACCTGCGTGAACTCGCGCTGACCGGCAAGGACATCGACGCCGCGCGCGCCGAAAAGATCGGACTGGTCAACGACGTGCTGGATTCACCCGAGGACGCTCTCACCGCCGCCCGGGACACCGCGGCCGCGATCGCCGCCAATCCCCCGCTGGTCGTGCAGGGGGTCAAGTCGGTCCTCGATCACACCCGCACGGCGGCCGTGCACGACAACCTGCGATTCGTGGCCGCATGGAATGCGGCGTTCCTGCCCAGTCACGACCTCACCGAGGCCATCACCGCGGCGTTCGAGAAGCGGCAGCCCAAGTTCACCGGGGCGTGAGCGGCGACCGCACCGACGGCTGGCGAATGGTCAGGGCGAAAACCGGAATGGCTCGGTCGGTGCGCTGTTCGTAGAGGTCGAAGTTGGGCCACACCGACCGCAGCGTCTGCCAGGCGGCCGATCTCTGGTCGCCGTCGAGTTCGACAACCTGTACGCCGACGGTTCGGCCGTGGTCGTGCACCTCGGCGGTGGCGGCCGCCCGCAGATTGAACACCCATTGCGGTGTTGTGGGGCCACCGAAGTACGAACCCGCGATCAGCCAACCCGTGTCGGTGGGAACCGCCAGCAGTTGCGTCCGGCGCATCACACCGCTGCGCCGACCGGGCACCGCGAGGGTGATATGGGGCAGTCCCGCGATGTCGAGCAGGCCGATCCGCTGACCGGTCACGAATTGAATTGCTCTGTCGCACTGGACAATCTGCGACAGAAACCGGGGCATCCAGGAGATCGATCCGATCCTGACCGCCAGTGGTGTGAGGATACCCATGACTGCCAGTCTGGCATGATCACAACGCCGATGACCTGGCCGTCAACTCCCCGGTCCACAATCGGGTGTTGTTGTGGACACTCATCTGCCGTGCTGCCCGCCGACCCCGATCATCGGTACATGACACACCACCACATCGCCACCGGTCAACCCGTCAACCATGCTGCCGCACAGCGAAACCCAACCGAGGATTCACTACCACCGCACATCGACACCGCCACCCTTCCGTTCAGGTCGACCGGCGAACTCCGGCAACGCTGGCGTGCACTGATGGGCCCCCTCGGTTTCGACGAACCGCGGCTCTGGTTCGGTGTCGTCGACGACGACCGACTGGTGCCCCCGCTCTCCTGCTTCACCCTGCCGACCCTGCCCGATCCGGTCGGTGTGGATCGCCTCATGGCCGCGCTGCACGAGATCACCCGAACCGGCTCGCGGTGCTCGGTGGCGATCCTGCTCACCCGGCCCGGATCCGACGGCGTCACCTCACGCGACCTGTGCTGGGCCCAACTCATCGAGGAGGCCGGCGCGCGCCACGGCACCCGGCTACACCCGATCCACCGCGCCAACGACATCGACCTGATCACCCTGCCGAACAGCGTCGACTCGGTCGCCTGAACGGGTAGTTTCGTGGCCAGGAGGCCACATGTCCGCACCCGATGCACCCACGGGCCGCCGTCTGATCATCGACGGCGGGCAAACGGGTACCCGTGTTCGCCTCATCATCGACGGCCACATCACCGAGCACGAAGCCGCCCCGGTGCGCACCGATCATCCGGTGGTCGAACAGATCGCCGATGTCGCGCGCGCCGCCCTCGCCGACCACCCGGACACCACGACGGTGCTCGCGGCCGGGGTCTCGGGGTTGACACCGGAACACAGTCGCCCCGGCGACCTGCTCCGCATGACCGCCACGATGGGCGTGAGCGAGGTCCGACTCGCACACGACTCGGTGTCGGCCTACCTCGGCGCCAACGGACTCGCATTCGGTGTGACGGCTGCCGTCGGCACCGGGGTGGTCACGCTCGGCGTGGGTCCGGCGGGCACGGCCCGTGTCGATGGCTGGGGACACATCGTCGGCGATGCGGGCAGCGCGTATTGGATGGGGAGGGCCGGGATCGACGCAGCGTTGCGCGCGTTCGACGGACGCGGCCAGGCCACCGGACTGTGCGAGGCCGCCGTCGCCGAATTCGGGTCGCTCCCCGAGATCTATATGAAACTGCAGGCCGATGCCGGCCGGGTGCGCCGTATCGCGGGGTTCGCCCGCACCGTCGGCCGGCTCGCGCAGGATGGCGACGACGTCGCGGTCACGATCATCCGCGCTGCGGCCACCGAACTGACCACTGCGGTGCGGGCCGCTCTCGATCGCAGCGGACGACAGCCGGGTGAACCCGCAAGGATCAGCTGGATGGGTGCGGTGCTGACCAACAATTCTCTGCTTCGCGCCGAATTCATCAGCGGCGTGCACTCATTGGGCCCCGGCGTGGAGGTGGGGCCACCGCGGGGTTCCTCACTCGACGGGGTGAATCGACTGCTCGATCTACCGCGCGATCATCCGCTGTGGGATCAGGTCTCCGCGGCCACCTGATCCCGGGCGTACGCTCAGCGGTCGGGCGTGTAGGTCGGCGGGTTCTGTGACAGATCCACCGAACCGTTCATGAAATCGGAATCGGTGGCGACGCTCGGACCCGACGAGGGCGAGGCGTAGGTCGCCGACCAGTTCACCTGACCGAGGACGTCGACCTTGTTGGGATCGTCGTACCCGATGCTGTAGCGCAGGTCGGAGAGATCGGTGGGCTTGGTCCATCGGACGCTGCCCGGCACCGCAGTGCGGTAGAGATCCTGTCCGCAGCCGGGCCGGTCGGTGGAGGCGTCATCGCTGGTCGAGGTGGCGCAATTGGCGAGGTACGCGTCGACGGCCTTGTTGACCGCCGATTTGCCCTGCGTACTCAGGTCGGCCTTCACCGATGACGACACGTAGTAGTCGCCACCGAGCGGAAACTCTTTGTCGTCGTCGGTGGTCGCGGTGAAGTTCGGGTTGCCCGATCCCCACAGCAGCGGTCCGGGAAACACGTAGACCTTGGTGTCGTTGCTGATGTCCACCCCGAACAGGGTCAGCTTGGGCACCTTGATGTTGCTGACGTCGACCGACAGCACGCCGTTGTCCACGGTCCACTTGCCGTCGGACTTGGTCAGGCGGTAGTCGACGTCGGCGTTGCGGTCGCCGAACTTGTAGGTGGCCTTCACGGTGGCGCTCGAACCGAAGTTGTTGGTGGGCTCGCTCACCGTGATGGCCGTGATCTTGGCGATCTCCTGCTGCTTGCGCAGGATGTCGTCGGTGAGCAGCTTCTCCGACGGCGGTGTGCGCACCACCCCGAGAACCTTCTTGGCGTCTGAGTTGGCGAGACCGTCGAGGTAGGTCTGGACCGCCCCGTTCGGCGACGAGCCCGGTCCCTTGTCGCGGGTGAGGACGACGACCAGCGCGATCACCAGCAACACGACGAGAACCAGTGCGCCGCCGGTCAACCACAGGAACAGTGCGCGGTTGCTCTTCTTCGGCGGGGTGGGCGGTGCCCCACCGCCGGGTCCCCAGGCGGCCTGAGGTTGTTGCCCGTATCCGGGGTAGGGCGCCTGCCCGGCGTGCGGATGGCCCTGTCCGTACGGAGCCTGGACAGGTACTCCGTACTGACCGGCGGTCGGCGCCACCTGGGTCGGCTGGTAGGGCTCACCCGGCGTATTCGGGTAACTCAACGGACTCCACCTCTTCGCGGTCATCGCGACCCCCCGGGTCGCAGGATCGCCCAACCTTAACGGACGTTGAGACAGCATTCCGCCCCGGGCCCGTCCACGGGTCCAAAACTATTCGAGCAGATGACAACCCGCGTGATGGGGAGTCTGGTTACGCCCCGTCGGTCGCCGACTCCGGGGATGCGGGAACGTCGTGTCCGACGCTCTCCGTCAGGGTGGCGGCCAGCAGCCGCGCGAACTCGGCGGGATCCTCGAGTTCGCCGCCCTCGGCGATGAGCGCCATGCCGTAGATCAGTTTGGCGGTCGCCTCGAGCGCGTGGTGATCGTCCGACGCGGAGAACGCGGTGTTCAACCCCGCGACGAGGGGGTGGTCGGCGTTGAGTTCGAGCACGCGCTTGCTCTTGGGCACGTCTTGGCCCGACGCGCGGTAGAGGCGTTCGAGTTGCGGCGACATCGAGTAGGTGTCTCCCACCAGACATGCCGGCGATTCGGTGAGGCGATGCGACAGACGCGCTTCGCTGACGTCGGAGCCCAGTGTCTCGCCCAGCCAGCCCAGCAACCCGGCAAAGTCGTCGCCGCGCTCGTCGGCGGTGTCCTTCTCCTCGTCGTCACCGTCGAGGTTGTCGAGGTCCACCTCACCCTTGGCGATCGACTGGAACGGTGTGCCCTCGAACTCGATGCCACCACTGACCCACATCTCGTCCACCGGGTCGCTGAGGAACAGCACCTCGATGTTCTTCGCCCTGAATGCCTCCATGTGGGGCGAGTTCTCGATCTGCTGACGCGACTCTCCGGTGAGGTAGTAGATCGCCTTCTGACCGTCTCGCATGCGTCCGACGTAGTCGGCGACAGACACCAGATCGTCGGAGCCGTAGCTTGATTCGAATGCCGACGCCTTGATAACCGCATCACGGTTGTCGAAGTCGTTGACCAGACCCTCCTTGAACACGCGACCGAAGTTCTGCCAGAACGTGCGGTAGTCCTCGGCGCGAGATGCCCGCATCTCGCTGATGGTCGAGATGACCTTCTTGGTCAGGCGACGTCGGATGGCTCGGATCTGGCGGTCCTGCTGCAAGATCTCGCGCGACACGTTGAGGGACAGATCCGCGGCGTCGACCACACCCTTGACGAAGCGCAGGTACTCGGGGATGAGCTCCTCACAGTCGTCCATGATGAAGACGCGCTTGACGTAGAGCTGCACCCCACCGACCCGCTCCCGCATGAACAGATCGAACGGCGCCTGAGATGGAATGAACAGCAGCGCTTGGTATTCGAAGGTGCCCTCGGCCTTGAGCGTGATGATTTCGAGCGGATCATCCCAGGCGTGGGCGACGTGCCGGTAGAACTCCTTGTACTCCTCGTCGGACACATCATCACGCGATCGTGCCCACAGTGCCTTCATGGAGTTGATGGTCTCGGTCTCGACCGTGGTGGTGGTTTGGGGTTCCTCGCCCTCGTTCTCGGGCTCGGCGGTGGTGGTCTTCTCCACATCCATCCGGATGGGCCAGCCGATGAAGTCGGAATACCGCTTGACCAGGGCACGCAGCTTGGTGGTGTCGGTGTAGTCGTACAGGTGGTTCTCGGTGTCGACCGGTTTGAGGTACAGGGTGACCGCGGTGCCCTGGGGCGCATCGGCCACCTCGGTGATGGTGTAGGTGCCGTCGCCGGTGGACTCCCATCGGGTGCCGGTCTGTTCGCCCGCCTTACGCGTCACCAGAACGACCTTGTCGGCAACCATGAACGTGGAGTAGAACCCGATCCCGAACTGGCCGATCAGTTCCTCGGTGCTCGTCGCGTCGGTCGCCTGGGCGAGCTTGGCGCGCAGTTCGGCGGTACCCGACCGCGCCAAGGTGCCGATCAGGTCGACCACATCGTCGTGTGACATGCCGATGCCGTTGTCGCGCACGGTCAACGTGCGCTGCGGCGCATCTCCCTCACCGGCGTCGGGTTCGAGGGTGATGTGCAGATCGGAGGTGTCGACGTCGAGATCCTTGTCGACGAGCGACTCCAGCCGCAGCTTGTCGAGTGCGTCGGAGGCATTCGAGATCAGTTCCCGCAGAAAACTGTCCTTGTCCGAATACACCGAATGCACCAGGAGGTCCAGCAGTTGCCGGGTTTCGGCCTGGAATTCACGGGTTTCAGTGTTGGTGCTCATCTCTTCGACCTCCGACGTGCCGTACGTGGCGTCCACATGATCCACGTGCCGCGGACGACCGTGCCCGGCGCCGCAGAACGCTCGCGCGATTCTACCGAGATGGCACGCAGTACCCTGAAACTGGGTGTCCGGGTTTCACCGATGCGAATGCCGGATACACCTGTGCTCTTGACCGCTACGGAAGCATGAGGATGTCGGCGCCTCGGATCATGTGTGTACACGCCCATCCCGACGACGAGTCGTTGTGGACGGGCGGTGCCATCGCGCGGAACGTCGAGCATGGCGGCGAAGTCACCGTCGTCACCGCGACATGGGCACCAGGCACATCGCGGCACGGCGAACTTCGCAACGCGCTGGCCGAACTCGGCGTCACCACCGAGCCGATCATGCTCGGGTTCGCCGACGACGGTGTGCCGGAGTCGGCGCCCGGCCGGCCACGGTTCTGCGACGTGCCCTTCGACGGACAGGTCCGCACGCTCGTCGGCCACATCCGCAAGTTGCGCCCCGAGATCATCATCACCTACGACCCGGTCGGCATCTACGGCCACCGCGACCACGTGCATGCGAGCCGGCTGGCGTGTGTCGCAGCCGACGCGGCCGCCGTGCCCATGCTGCATCGCAGCACCGGGCCGGCGTGGCGGGTGCGGTCGGTGTACATGGCGACGATCGCCGAATGGATGATCGAAGAGGTGGTCGACGACTTCTTCCCCACCATCTCGCGATACGCCCTCCCCGGCACCCCGGCGTCGGCCATCGACCTCGAGCTCGATGTCTCGGCGTGGGTGAAGCAGAAGGCGGCGGCCATCTCGTCGCATCGCTCCGAGGTGGAACGCAGCTACATGATCTCCAAACTGATGTCACTGCCCCAGGAACGACGTGACCGATTGCTGGGCACCGAGTACTACTTGCGGCGCGACCTCGTTCGCGGCGGGTGTGAACTCTAGGACGACCCGGGTAGGACTCTAGGACGTGCCGAGCGGCCGGATCACCGAACGCAGGCCGCTGGCCCGGTGCACCCGCCGCTGCACCGCCTCACGCAGCACCTCGGGGGTGCCGACGATCCGCACCCGCGTGCGGGCGCGGGTGATCGCGGTGTACAGCAATTCCCGGGTGAGCAGTTCCGATCCGCCCGGCGGGAGCACCACGGTGACGGTGTCGAACTGGCTTCCCTGGCTGCGATGAATGGTCATCGCATAGGCGGGCATCGTGTCGGCCAGGCGTGCCGGAGCGATCAGTCGTTCCTCACTGCCACGCCTGAAGGCGACAGCGGTGGGGCTCGCCGACCCGGCCGTGCCCGACCCCGCGGGCAGCGCGATGACCACCCCGCAATCGCCGTTGAACGTGGCGGTCTGCCGGTCGTTGGCGGTCACCAGGATCGGTTGCCCGGGTATCGAGGTGGCGGCATCGAGCAGAATCCGCGGATGACCGGGCAGCGCCGACAGCCAGTCCGCGATGCGTGACTGCCACCCGCGTACCCCCCAGGAACCGTCGCGGTGGGCGCACAGCACCCGGTGGGCGTCGAGTGCGCCGAGTGCGCCGTGCACATCCCCGTCGACAGCGGCCGCATGCAACCGCCGGCCCCACGCAACGATGTCGTCGTGTACCGCGCCCAAGGAATCCGGCGCGATCAGCTTCACGTCGTGCAGCGTCGGGGACGTCACCAGGTCGAGCACCGTGTCGGCATCGCCGGCGTTCACGGCGTCGGCGACCCGCGCGATCTGACTGCCGAACCGAAACCCGTGGCGCAGCGTCACCACACCGTCGCGCAGCCGCAGTCGTTCGTCGTCGGTGAGGCCCGCGTCGCCGGCGAGTGCTGCGATGGCCGGCTCGATCCCGCCGACGGCCGGGATCTGCGCCGGATCGCGTTCCACCAGATCCGCGAGCACGGCGCCGGCCTCGACGGACGCCAGCTGGTGGGGATCGCCCACCAGGATGAGACGCGCATCATCGCGGATGGCATCGAGAAGCCGGCTCATCGCCGTCATCGACAGCATCGACGTCTCATCCACGACAACCACATCGTGCGGCAGCTTGTTGCCTCGTCCGTAGAGCGGCGTCGATCCGGGACGCCACCCGAGCAGGCTGTGCACGGTGACCGCGTGCACCGTGCCGGGCAGCGACCCATCGTTGTCGACGGACGCCTGCAGCTGGGCGGCCGCCCGGCCGGTGGGCGCGCACATCCCGATGCGTGTTCGGCCTCCGGCGAGCAGATCGAGCACCGCGAGAATCCTTGCGACGGTGTAGGTTTTGCCGGTTCCGGGACCTCCGGCGAGGATCGAGGTCCACCGGATCGCCGCGAGCCGGGCGGCCACCCGCTGGCGGGGGGCCACGTCGCCACCGACGAACACCTCCGCGATGGCGGCGTCGAGCCGGTCGTCGTCGACGATGGGTGCTCGCTCCGCTCGCCGCGACAGGGCGGTGCGGATGGCCTGCTCCTGCCGGAAGTACTTCTGCAGGTAGAGCAGTGGACCGTCGTCGGATTCCATCAGCACCAACGGTCGAAGCGGCGCGCCCGGTGCCCCGATGACCAGCGGACAGTCCCGCAGTTCGGCGACGATATCGGCCGCCGACGGTAGCCGTACCGGTCCGGGGGTGGCGGCCGCGGCGACGTCGGAGACTGTCCCCAGCGCCAGGCACGTGGAGCCGAGGCGCACCGCGCGGACCGCGAGCGCGGTGGCCGCCAATGCGGCATCACCCACCGGCGCGCCGCACATGGTGACGAGTCGCTGCGTCACATGCACGTCGGCGGCGGCGAGAACACCGAGCGCGTTGAGGTCGTCGAGCACAGCCGGTGCGCGCCGAACCCGCTGCGCATCGTTGTGCGACCGCACCCCCTCAGCATTGCCGTTGCCGGGCGTGGGGGTGGACGTCGTGTCGACGCTCATGGCGAAACCTCCGTCATCGGTTCACCGGAATCAACCGGCGCGCCGGATGCCACACCGGCGAGCAGATCCGAGAGCGCCACGACCAGCTCCGGGGGAATCCGCCACTCGAACACACCACAGCCGGGTGGTGTCGACGGCCCGATCATCGCCCGCACGAAGTGGTATTGAACCGGGCCAAGGTGCCTGTCGGGCCGGTATCCGGGTTGCCGCCATCGCAGATAACGATGCAGGGCAACCGAATACAGCAACGCCTGCAACGGATAATGGGAGCGGATCATCTCCTCGGCCATCGCCGCGGGCGAGAAGTCGGTGGCGCGCAGCGGTCCGGGACGCAGTCGATTCGTCTTGTAGTCGACGATCACGAATCGGCCGTCGGACGTACGCAGCACCGAGTCGATGCTGCCGGTCAGATAGCCGCGCAACGTGCGTGAGGGAAGGTCGGCGAGAACCGCGGCATAGTCGCGGAGTCGATCGTCGGCAGTGAGGTGGGTATCCATCACAGCGGCGATGTCGGTGAGGGTGGCGACCCGCCCGGCGTGCCCGGCGGCACCGAGTGGAAGCTCGAATTCCAGCTCGGCCAGCCTGTTTCGGGGCTTCACCCCCCAGAGGTCGCCGAAACCGATGGGCGTGGTCAGTACCCCGATGAGCGCGGTGGCCAGGCGGTCGACATCCACGTCGGCGGCGTGTCGCGCCGCCGATACGCGACACAGGTCGCCGACATGGGTGGCCCGGTCCGGTTGTGCGGTGTCGACGTATTCCAGCACCTCGTGCACCAGGGTGCCGAAGGCGGCACCGAACGGCATACCGTTCATCAACGACGCGTCCGGCACGTCCTCGCTGGTTACGGAGCCACCCGGCTCGTCAGGAGGCTGCGGCGCCTCGGCCGGTTCGTCGTCGAGGACCTCGCGGCCACCCGGGTCGGCTTCGGGTTCGCTACCCGTCTCCACCACCGGGTGGGCGTGTCCGGCACCGGCGATGAGCGCCGAGTACGACGTGCGTCGCCACTGCTGATCGATGGTGCGGTCGAATCGCGCCACGTCCAACGCCGGTCGCGGCCCGTCGCCGTCACCGGGTTGCCAGATACAGGAGGCCCCGCGACCTGCGCGTTCGATCGCGATCGACGCCGATCCCGCGGCCAACCGGTTCAGGCGCGCACCCAGCGTGTCGGCGTCGGGCACTGGCGCCGACTCCGCCACCGCCCCTGCATGACCGGGGTCGCGCCCGAACAGAAGCCGGTGCAGTGGACCTCGGGCGGTGTTGTGCGATGGCGCCCACCAGGTGACCACCGCCGACGCGGCTCGGGTCAGCGCGACGTAGAGCAGTCGCAGGTCTTCGCCCGCATCGTCGGACTTCGATCTCGCCCAACGATCGGGACGTCCGGGGGTTCCCTTGCCACCCACGTCGAGATGCCGGGTCTCGTCGTCGTCGTGGTAGCGGAAGGTCTCCCGGTCGAAGGCGCCGAGGGTGTCCCAGGCGAACGGCACGTACACCACGGGAAACTCGAGTCCCTTGCTGGCATGGACGGTCATGATCTGCACCACGTGGGTGTCCCGGTCCAGGCGCCGGGTCTGGTCGTCCCTACTGTGCCAGCGTGACTCGTCGTCGATGCGGTCGGACAGCCAGGTGGTCAGGGCCGAGATCCCGCAGTCGGTCTCCACCACGTACCGGTTGGCCAGCGACGACACCTGCAACAGATCGGTGAGGGCGCGCTCGCCGTCGACGGTGCCCAGCACTCGGGGGGCCACGTCGCACCGGGCGAGTAGACGTTGGGTGAGCGCAGCGAAGCCGCCCTCGGTGAGTACGCGACCGAGTTCGACGCAGAACGCGGACAGCTCCGCGAGACCCTCGTCCCCGGCATCGGCGAGTCGGGTGGGGCTCCAACCGATCAGCGGCGTCAGCGCGGCCAGACGCACGCGGTCTGCACGGGCGGGTTGCTCCACCGCCCGCAACACCCACAGCCAATGCTGCGCGCCGACGGTGCGGAACACGCTGGTGCCGGTACCGATCACCGACGCGATGCCGCGAGCGGCGAGGGCGCGCTGCAGCGGGGCGATCGTGGGGTTGGTGCGGACCAGCACCGCGACGTCACCGGGATGTATGGCTCGCGGCCCCGAACCGTCGTCGATGCGGGCATCGGAGGTGAGCAGGCGGGCGATGTCGGCGGCCACATCGTCGATGACACGCTCGCGCACCGCACCGACTCCAGGCAATGGCTGGCTGCGGTTCGGGAAATCGTCGACGGTGAAGGCCCGCAACCGAAGTGCGGGCGTACCGGTGAGCCGGCTGCCCGGACGTGCCGCGGACACGGGACGCACCGTGATTGCCGGATCACCCAGGCTGGCGCCGCCGTACACACGGCCGAGCGCGTCGACCAGGTCACCGTCGGTGCGCCAATTGGTGTCCAGCGCCAGCCGCTGATCGGCGGACCGGACCGCCGCGAGATAGCTGCGCACCTCGGCACCGCGGAAGGCGTAGATGGATTGCTTGGGATCACCGACGAGCACCAGACGCCGATGCCCGTGAAAGCAGCGACGCAGGATCTCCCACTGGAACGGGTCGGTGTCCTGGAACTCGTCGACCAGCACCAACTGGAACACCGACCGGATACGTTGCGCAGCACGCTCACCCACCATCGGGTCGGTGAGGATGCGGTACAGGATCGTCTGCAGGTCGTCGTAGGTGCGCAGGCGGGCGGTGCGCTTGCGGGTGTCCACGATGTCCCGGACCCTGCGGCAGAACCGCACCCGTCGGTCGGCGACGGTGGGCTGATGATCGGACCCGCGCGGCGTCGCCGGCTCCGGGGACAACACCAACCCCGTGTTGCGGACGGCGTCGGTGGCGATCTCGGTGGCCACCTTCAATGAGAACGGGGGCTCGTCGGCATCGCCGGCGAACCCGGCGAGAAACAGGTCGCGGGCAACCTCCGCGACGAGATCATCGGTGTTCTCGACGATGTCGTAGACCATCTCACGTTCTCCGAGGAAGCCCAGCGCCTCGAGCATGCGGTTGCAGAACGTGTGGGTGGTGGCGATGGTGGATGCGTCGAAATCCGATAGTGCCCGGATGAGTCGTTCGCGGCGCACACCGACGTCGACGCTGCTACCCGAACGCAACCACGCCACGAGCGGATCGGGGTCCGGTTCGGCACAGTGTGCCGGATCGAGCGCAACCACCAATGCGCCGAGCCGATCTCGCATCCGTTCGCGCAGTTCGGCTGTCGCCGACCGACTGAAGGTGACCAGCAGCAGATCCCCGATCGGCACACCGTCGGCGACGTGCCGCGCGGCCACCCCGACGATCGCGTACGTCTTTCCGGTGCCCGCGCTCGCCTCGAGCACGGTGGTGCCCGCGGGTACTCCCTCAGCCAGGTGGAACGTTCCCTGTGCGTTCATGACAGCGTCTCGTGTCCGAGGAGGGGTTCCCAGAGCAGCCGGGCCAGACCGCAGAAGAGCGGTTCACCGGGTGCCGACGGCAGTTGCGGCCACTCTCCGTCGCCGTTGGCCGGGGTGGGTACCGCGAGGATGTCGTCAAACGTTATCGGCTCGGTGACATCGCCGACGTAGACCAACCGGTGGTACGGATCCTGCGCATCGCCGAACCTGCCCTCGAAGGTGCGGCGCGCGATGTGCAGGGCCGTGTCGTCGGAGGCTCTCCGCGCCCGCCGGGCCGCGTAGTCGGCGCCGGACCCCAGCGGCAGCGGGAGCGGTGTGCACAGTCCGCGATCACGCAGACGCACGAGATCGTAGATCAGTGATGCCGCGTCGGCGGGCGCCACCAGAAGCGATTGCGCCACGCCCGCATGACCTTCGCGCCCGAACACCCGCGCCGAGATCACCTCATCTGGCGTCTCGTGTGCCGCACTGAGGGCGAGGACTTTCAGCCAACCCTGCAGGCGATGTTTGGGAGCGAGCCTCGAATAGCTCGCCGCGATGATCGTCGGGCCGGCGCGACCGGCGAACACGTCGGGAATACTGCCCGACAGACGACGTCCGTCGGGCAACTCGATCACCACGTCGTGCGTCGACGGGTCCCCGACGCGATGCGGGGCCACCGCGTCATACACGGTGCCTGCGGCGTCGGCGATCGTCCTCAGGGCGCGCTGGCCGAACTCGAACGGCGGTAGATTGCCGCGCCGCAGTTCGGCGGCCCGGCACGTCGCGAGATCGTCGCCGGCGAGCATGCGTCGCAGGAATCGGTCTCCCACCTCCCACTTGTCGAGGTTGTCGAGGTCGACGTCGAGTTCGTCGTCATGCTGCCTGTCCTCACCGGGGATGCGGGCACCGAGTCGCTGCCGCACGAAACCCTCGACCGGCCCGACGAGAAAGGCTGTCAGGGTGGCCAGGTCGATGTCCTCGGCGCCGGTGCGTGACACCCGCACCCGGCCGATCGGCTGCGGGCTCACCGTGTCTGATTCCAGAGCTCTTGCCCCGGAGAGCAATTCGGCGTCGAAGCTGAACGGTCCGGAGGTGGTCCCGACCGCGCCCGGTTCGAAATTGCGTCGGTCGAAAGCGTGCAGGGTGTGATCGGTCACGATGACCGACGTGTCGGCGGCACCGCAGAGCACCGCAGCGGTCTCGGCCAGTTCGCTGACCACGACCGCAGGCGGAATCCGATTGCCACTCACCGGGTCCGCGCCGCTGTAGAACACCAGCAGGTGATCGCGTGCAGCACCGATGGCATCGAGGAAGAGCTGACGATCCTCGTCGCGTGGATTGCGTTCGCCGACCAGCGGAACCCGCCCCAGGACGTCATCGCCGTCGGTCCGCTGTGCTCGCGGATAGGCGTCGGCATCCAATCCGAGAATCACGATGGCCCGGTGGGGCACCGACCGCATGGGCACCATGGTGCACACGGTCAGTTCGCCGGTCCGGAAGTTCGCTCGGGTGGGACGTCCCGCGATCAACCCGGCGACCAGGTCGCGGATGTCGGCCAGGCGCAGTGCGATGCTCTCGCCGCCAGGTGCCTCGGTGACATCGTCGAGTGCCTCGGTGACATCGTCGAGTGCCTCGGTGATCAGCCGAATAGCCTGCGCCCGTTGCCATTCGTCGGTGCGCTCGGCTGCGGTGAGCCGGTCGACAATGCCGACGAGCCGATCGGTCCACACCGACTGCGATGCCTGCTTCCCCAGCGCTTCCAGAATGTCGGCGAGGCGGTCGAGGAACTCCGCGAACCGGCCGACGAGATCGATCTCGGTGCTCTCCACACCCGCCAGCGGCAGGGCCGTGCCCAGCCACTCGCCGTCGGTTTCCTCGGCGACCGCACCGAGCGCCACACGGTCGAGACCGGTGGCGAACGTGCCCTGCGGGAAGCCACCGAGACCAAAGCGCGCCCGGTCGGCGCGGCCCAGACCCCAACGGACATTGCTGTGCGCGAGCCAGTCCCGGATCATCTCGAGGTCGTCGTCATCGAATCCGAATCTGGCCGCCACCGGCGGGCGCGACGCGAGATCGGCGACGTCGGAGGCGGTGACCCGGCCGGCGGCGAGTTCGACCACGCACGCGACGGCGTCGAGAACCGGGTTGATCTGCCGCGGACCACGATCGGCGAGACGCACCCGCAGATCGAACGCCGGGTGCCCGAGACCCGGCTGACCGAACGCGCCGCGGATGAGTGGCGCGAAGGTCTCCACATCCGGGCACATCACGAGGACGTCGCGGGGCGTGAGCGTCTCATCGTCGGCGAACAGATGCAGCAGCCGGTCGCGGAGCACCTCGACCTGCCGCTCGGGACCGTGACAGGCGTGGATCTCCAAGGACGAGTCGACGTCGGCGACGCCGCCTCGCAGGTTGTCCTCGCGCAGACCCTGTTGCAGGGCCTGCAGCAACGTGGCGGGTTCGGTGCCGCCATCCGCGGCCTGATGGTGGACGTCGATGTCGACGATCGGCGCCACGCGTTGCTGCAACTCCTGCACGTCACGGGAGAGGCTCGCCAGCAGCGGATGTGTCAGCCGGGGTCCGGGACGGTCGGCACGCCGAGGACCACCGAGGGGTCCGGCCGCGGACACCGCTCCCCACAGGGCGGGCCCCGGATGGGGAACGAACAGGTGCACGTCGCGGTGTACCGCAAGCGCTGCGGCGACGGCGCGGAAGGATTCGGTGATTCGGGTGGGACCGAACACGGACAGCCTTTCGGGCAGGTCGACGCCCCCGGGTTCATCGCGCAGACTCGCGCACACCGTGTCGAGGTCGAGTGCGGGGTGGCGCACCGGGACCCTTTCGGCCAGTGTCCGCCAGAGCCACGGCTGCCACGCCATGTCGTCGGGTAGGCCGAGGCCGGTGCCGTCGGTGTCGTCGCCCGCGGCCCAGCCGATCAGCATCGCGGGCCGCTGACGCCCGTATCGCTCGAAGAGGTCGGCAAGGTGGCGGGCGGTGGCATACCGCCTGCCCGTCCGCATGCCCATCTCGTTGCGGGACACCGCGGTGTCGTCGGTCGCCGTCGCCCCGATATGGCGCGCGATGATCTCGAGGCGCCGGTCGTCGACGTGATCGTCGATCACCGCGAGCAATGGCCAGACCAGTGATGCGGCCTCCCAGGGATCATGCGCTCGGCCCCCCGGACCAGCCGCGGACCTCTCGGCCCCAGACGCCCGATCCCGCACCGCGGCAACCACCGTGTCGGTCAATGCCGCCGGTGACGAGAAGTCGATGTTCGCCGCGATCCCATCGGCCATGTCGTGACGCGAGCCCACCCCTCCCCCGGCCCGCTCACCGCACCCGAGGCGTCGCGCAAGGTGCTGCTGCAACCACCGTTCCACGCCACGCGCGGGAACGGCGACGATCTCGGCACACATCGGATCGGAGAGCGGCTCGGCCAGCACATCTGCGAGCGCGTCGGCGAGCGTGTCGGAACGTTCGGCCCGATGCAGGAACAGCACATCTCTCCGTTCGGTCGAAAACGATGCCGGGTGCCGGTCAGCCGGGCCGGTGGAAGGAAACGGGCGGCACGAGGTGGCGCTCGAGCACCGTGCGGCGATCCTCGCCGATCGGGGTCGGACGATTCGTCTGCGAATCGACCAAGATCATCGTGGTCTCCGCGATGGCGCAGGTCCGCTCCGCGGAGTCGACACACGTGGCCGCGACGACGAACGACGACGTGCCCAGCCGGCTCACCCCGACACGCACGCGCACCGGATCCCGGGTGGTCTCGATCATGGCGCGGAACTCGATGTCCTGGCGGGCCAACAGAATCGGCAGGCGACGGCCGTCCCCGAACCACTGCGTGAACGCCCGCACCCTGCCCTCCTCGAACAACCGGGCGTATTGCACGTTGTTGACGTGGCCGTTGATGTCCATGTCCGCCCAACGGAGTTGAACCGAGATCTCGGTGGGGCCAGACTCGGTGGGGCCAGAAACGGCGGACCCAGAAACGGCGGACCCAGAAACGGCGGGCACGTTCTCATCGGACACGGTGGCAGCCTATCCCCCGGTCCCGACACGACACGCGTGGCGCCGAATACGCCCGGTCGCAGGCAGCGAAACGTAGACTCACCCGGGAAAAGTATGGGGGATCAGTGATCGTAGAGACTCGGCGGATGCGGCTTCGGCCGGTGGATCTGCGCGACGTCGACGATCTTGTGTATCTCGACAGCGACCCGGCGGTGATGCGGTTCGTCAACGGCGGTGAGCCCACACCACTATCCGAGATCGCCGAGTGGGTGGTTCCCCGCGCGCAGAGCGAGCTGCGCACCGGCCGGGGCGGTATGTGGGTGGCCATCGACCAGCGCTACCAGGCCTTTCTGGGCTGGGTGGCGTTACGAGCACCGCGTCACAGTCACCGGCCCGAGATGGAACTGAGCTACCGGCTGCGGCGCGAGACCTGGGGGCGCGGTCTGGCCACCGAGGCAGCGCGGGCCGTCCTCACTCTCGCCTTCGAGGATCTGAACGCCGAGCGTGTGTTCGCGAGTACCACGATCGCCAACACCGCGTCGCGTCGCGTCATGGAGAAGCTCGACATGCGCGCGTCCTCGCCTGCCACTGCGATGAGGGGCGTCGACGTCGAACTCGAATACGAGTTGCTCCGGGCCAATTGGAACTCGGTGGCGTTGCGGTGGTATCCGCAGCGGTCGCGCCCGGCCGATCTGACCGCCTGACCCGACCGCCCGACGCCGGCCCGGCGCAAGTGTCGACGATGTCGGAATGTCGCATTTCGGGCATCGGTGGGCCATGCCGAAGCTCACCGCGACCTATGGTCGAACATTGACTACGGTAGGCGGTGTGCGCGTTTGCGCCGCCCGAATGTAATGAGGAGAGGTTTCCGGATGAGCAGCCCCGCTCCGACAACGCCCGCCCGGCCGCACGTCGTGATCATCGGCTCGGGGTTCGGCGGACTGTTCGCCGCACAGCGCCTGGCCAAGACACCGGTCGACATCACGCTGATCGCGCGAACCACCCATCACCTGTTCCAGCCGATGCTCTATCAGGTCGCGACGGGCATCATCGCCGAAGGCGAGATCGCACCCGCGACGCGCGTGGTCCTGCGCAAGCAGAAGAACATCCAGGTCCTGATGGGTGACGTCACCACCATCGACCTGACCGCACAGACGGTCACATCGCGACTGCTCGAACGCATCACGGTGACGTCGTTCGACAAGCTGATCATCGCCGCCGGCGCCGACCAGTCGTACTTCGGCAACGACCAGTTCGCCGAGTACGCACCCGGCATGAAGACCATCGACCATGCACTCGAGTTGCGTGGCCGCATCCTCGGCGCCTTCGAGCAGGCCGAACTGTCCGACGACCCGGCCGAGCGGGCGAAGCTGCTCACCTTCGTCGTCGTCGGGGCGGGCCCCACCGGCGTCGAATTGGCCGGTCAGATCGCCGAGATGAGCGACAAGACCCTCAAGGGCGCGTTCCGCAACATCGATCCGACCGAAGCCCGGGTCATCCTCCTCGATGCCGCGCCGGCCGTCCTGCCACCTTTCGGCGAGAAGCTGGGCCGTAAGGCCGCGGCACGACTCGAGAAGCTGGGCGTGGAGATCCAGCTCAACGCGATGGTCATCGACGTCGACTACGACGGCCTGGTGGTCAAGGAGAAGGACGGCAGCACCCGGCGGATCGAATCGCAGTGCAAGGTGTGGTCGGCCGGCGTCCAGGCCAGCGGGCTGGGCAAACAGCTCGCCGAGCAGTCCGATGTGGAACTCGACCGGGCAGGCCGCGTGAAGGTGCTCCCCGACTTGTCGATCCCGGGACATCCCGACGTGTTCGTGGTGGGCGACATGATGGCGGTCGACGGCGTGCCGGGTGTGGCCCAGGGCGCCATCCAGGGCGGGCGCTACGCGGCCGACGCGATCAAGGCCGAGCTCAAGCACGGCCAGACCCCGGATCAGCGCAAGCCGTTCAGCTACTGGGACAAGGGCTCGATGGCCACGATCTCGCGGTTCAGCGCGGTCATGCAGGTGCCGATTCCCGGGACGAAGAAGAAGTTCGAGACCGAGGGTTACTTCGCGTGGCTGGGGTGGCTCGCACTACACCTGGTGTACATGGTGGGCTTCCGCAATCGCCTCAACACCCTCATCAACTGGTTCTTCGCGTTCAGCACTCGCGGCCGCACCCAACTCGCGGTGACCGAGCAGCAGGTCTATGCCCGCACCGCACTCGGCCAGCTCGCCCAGATCGAGAACAAGTCGATTCCGGAGGTGGAGGCCGAGTCGGCGGGCGCAGACGACGCCAAGGATGCCGGTGCGAAGGAATCCGAGACGAGCGAGGCCGAAGCCGAGGCCAGCTGACGCTACCGGTTGTCGCTCACACGGTCAGGCCGGCGAGGTCCATCTCGTCACACAGCTGTCGTGTCCGTGCGACGACGCCGGCGAGCGCCGTGGTGAGCGAGGCGCCGTCGGCGAGGGCGAGTCGGGCCGCGAACGCATCCGGGTCGACGTGACCAATACGATCGTCGGGGTACCGGAACACGCTGCTCGCGGCGTGATGACCGGCGGGGTATGCGGTGGATCCCACCCCGAGCGCCATCCGATGCCGGAGCACGGGCCGCTCGGCGACGTCGACCCGCAGGGTCCCCGACCAGCAGCCGCGCAGGTCCTTATCCCGATACGCCGATGATCGCCCGATCTGGACGTGTTCGGCGATCACGACGGCGGCGTCCACTCCGACCGAGGCGACGATCGCGGACTGATGGTCGGCACCGCCGGCCACCACGGTGGGCTGCGGGTCGAGATGAAGCCGCCCGCCGTCGGCCACCTCGATGCGCCACCGGGCCCGGGAGTCGGCACGGTCGCGCGACGGCAGCGCGATCGTGGCCGCCACGGTGCTCAGGGTGAGGAACGCGCCCGGCTCGACGATCACCCTGATGTCGATCTCGTCTCCCCCGAGCGGTGTGGCCGCGGTGCCGATGAGGTGCGCCGCAGTCCGGCCGGTCTGACGCACCGACAGGCCTCCGGTGGCCTGGTGCCGCAGCGACCGGTCCGCGGTGGCGACGATCTCGACGCGAGTCCGCACTAGGCGGTCACCGCGGCATCGGACAGTTGCGCGCGCACCCACGTCAGGACGTCGGTGGCCGCGGGATCGTCGGTCAGCGAGATCATCGCGGTCGGCCTGCCGGCGCGGACACGTTCGGCGTCGCGGCGCATCACGTCGAGGTCGGCGTTGACGCGCTCGGCAAGGTCGGTCTTGTTGATCACCAGCAGATCCGAGTAGGTCACTCCCGGGCCGCCCTTGCGCGGGACCTTGTCGCCGCCGGCGACGTCGATGACGAAGATCTGCACGTCGATGAGCCCGGTGGAGAAGGTGGCGGTCAGGTTGTCGCCGCCGGACTCCACCAGGATCAGATCGAGCGGTGGGTTGGCCGCCACCAGGTCGTCAATGGCGTCGAGGTTGGCGGTGATGTCGTCGCGGATGGCGGTGTGCGGACACCCCCCGGTCTGCACCGCGGTGATGCGCTCGTCGGGCAGCACGGCGTTGCGCCGCAGGAAGTCGGCGTCCTCGGTCGTGTAGATGTCGTTGGTGAGGACTGCCACCGAGAGTTCGTCGCGTAGCTGACGGCACAGTGCCGCCACCAGGGCGGTCTTCCCGGAGCCGACGGGGCCGCCCACACCGATTCGCAGGGCCTCCCCCGGTTCACGGGTGCGGCGGGGTCGGTGATGGTCGTGGCCGTGGGGTTGACCGTCGATCAGATGGGGTGGCATCGGATTCCTCTCGGGTGGACGACTGCGGTGGTCAAGACAAGGGTGTTCAGGACCGGGGTGGTCAGGACATGAACAGCGGCATCGGTTGTCGCTCATGGCGTTCGGCGAACACGTCGAGCACGGGATCGGACAGGTCGGCGAGTTCCACCGCGGCCGCGGCGGCGACGTGTTCACATTCGGCGCCGAGATCGGCGATCATCAGGGCCACGTCGGCCGGGTCGAGGGCGAGGAGCCGCTGACCCGCGGTCGCCGACCCGCTCATCGTGGTGTACACGAGGACCAGCGCGGTGTGGAAACCCGACAATCCGCTTGCCCGACCCACCGCGCCGGAGATCACCGGAAGGTGGGTGGTCGGCGTGTGTGGTGACCAATCCTGTTGTGGCCACATCTTTTTGGCGAGCCGCAGCATTCCGCGTCCTTGCGTGAGCGACGCCTTGCGGGCCGCCGCGGACGGTGTTCGCGCGTCGGTCTCGGCCTGCGCGGGGGTCACGTCGAGTGCACCGTCGGCAACCGCCGCCGCGATCGACGCCGCGACGAGGCCGGTGGTGGTGACACGACGATGCAGATACGCGGCGAGATCGTCGACGCCGCGAACGAATCCATCGGCAATCGCCTGCTCCACCCCACCGGAGTGGACGTGCCCGCCGACCGGTAGCCGGGAATCGGCCAGCGTCAGCATCATCGCCAGCGGCGCGCCGGCATACGGCGCGGCGCCCGGGGCGCTCGGCTCGCCCGGAATGTTCGGATCAGGGGTCATTGCGATGTCAGAACAGGAAATACCGTTGTGCCATCGGCAGTTCCGACACCGGCGGGGCGTCCCACACCTCACCGTCGACGGTCACCGTGAAAGTGTCGGGGTCCACCGTGATCTCGGGCCGGGCGTCGTTGTTGGTCATGTCCGCCTTGCTGATCCCGCGGGTGTCGGTGACCGGCAGCAACCGCCGTTCGATACCGAGCCGGTCGGCCAGATCGGCATCACAGCCGGGTGCCACGAAACTGACCGAGGTGGCCGCAGCGACCTTCGGCGCCGCCCCGAACATCGGCCGCGGGAGCACCGGTTGCGGCGTGGGAATCGAGGCGTTGGCATCGCCCATCGCCGCCCACGCGATCGCCCCGCCCTTGATGACGAGTTCGGGCCGGACGCCGAAAAATGCCGGGTCCCACAGCACCAGGTCGGCGAGTTTGCCCTCCTCCACCGAACCGATCTCGCCGTCGAAGCCGTGCGCGATCGCCGGGCAGATCGTGTATTTCGCGACGTAGCGACGCGCACGCAGGTTGTCGGCGCGACCGTCGCCGGCCAGCGCGCCCCGTTTGCGTTTCATCACGTGAGCGGTCTGCCAGGTGCGAAGCACCACCTCGCCGATGCGGCCCATCGCCTGCGAGTCGGAGCCGATCATCGAAATCGCACCGAGATCGTGCAGGAGGTCCTCGGCGGCGATGGTCGACGGCCGAATCCGGCTTTCGGCGAACGCGAGATCCTCGGGGACCGTCGGGTTGAGGTGATGGCAGACCATCAGCATGTCGAGATGCTCGCCGAGCGTGTTGACGGTGTGCGGACGGGTGGGGTTGGTGGAACTCGGCAGCACGTTGGGGGCCGAGGCGACGGTGATGATGTCCGGCGCGTGCCCGCCACCGGCACCTTCGGTGTGGTAGGCGTGGATACTGCGCCCGGCGATGGCACCCAGCGTCTGTTCGACGAATCCGGCCTCGTTGAGGGTGTCGGAGTGCAGCGCCACCTGCACCCCGGTCTCGTCGGCGACGCGCAGGCATGCGTCGATGGCCGCCGGGGTGGAACCCCAGTCCTCGTGGAGCTTGAAACCCGAAGCACCCGCACGGACCTGTTCGTGCATGGCCTCGGCACTGACGGTGTTGCCCTTACCCAGCAGCGCGATGTTCATCGGCCACCCGTCGGTGGCGGCCAGAATCGATGCCAGGTGCCACGCACCGGGGGTCACCGTGGTGGCCTTGCTGCCCTCGGCTGGTCCGGTGCCGCCGCCGATCAGGGTGGTGATGCCGTTGCCGAGCGCCTCGTCCATGATCTGCGGGCAGATGAAATGCACGTGGCAGTCGATCCCGCCGGCGGTGACGATCTTTCCGTTACCCGCGATGATCTCCGTGGACGGGCCGATCACCAGGTCGGGATGGATACCGTCCATGGTGTCGGGGTTGCCCGCCTTGCCCATCGCGACGATGCGTCCGTCACGAATACCCAAGTCGGCCTTGATGATTCCCCAGTGATCAAGCACCACCACGCCGGTGATCACGGTGTCCGGGGCACCGTCGGCGCGGGTGGCGCGGCTTTGTCCCATCGATTCGCGGATCACCTTGCCGCCGCCGAACACCGCTTCCTCGCCGGCCAGACCCGGTCCGCCGCAACGGTCTTCGGTGACCTCGATGAGCAGGTCGGTGTCGGCGAGGCGGATCAGGTCGCCGGTGGTGGGGCCGAAGAGTTCGGCGTAGCGGTCGCGTCCCAGCAATGCCATGTCAGTCGATCCTTCCCGGCGCGTCGAGCGAGATTCCGTACACCTCGCGGGTGCCGCCGAGCGGTACGAGCGTCACCGTCATCTCGATTCCCGGCTCGAACCGCACGGCGGTGCCCGCCGGGATGTCGAGCCTGCGGCCGCGTGCGGCGGCGCGGTCGAAGTCCAGTGCGGCGTTGGCCTGCGGGAAATGCACGTGGCTGCCCACCTGCACCGGCCGGTCGCCGGAATTGGTGACACTCAGCGTCACCGCATCGGCACCCGCGTTGAGTTCGATGGTGCCCTCGGTGGCGATCACCTCACCGGGGATCACCGCATGACTGCTCTCGGACATGGGAACCTCTCGTGCTCACGGTCGCGGTTGGGGCTCTCGGTCGGGGTTGGGCGTGGGCCGGGCACTCAACCGATGGGATGGTGCACGGTGACGAGCTTGGTGCCGTCCGGGAAGGTCGCCTCCACCTGGACGTCGTGCAGCATTTCGGGCACCCCGGTCATCACGTCGTCGCGGGCGAGCACCTCACGGCCCGACGCCATCAACTCGGCAACCGAGCGCCCGTCTCGCGCGCCTTCGAGCACGTGATCGGTGATGATGGCGACGGCCTCGGGATGGTTGAGTTTGAGTCCGCGACCCTGCCGCCGACGTGCGAGTTCGGCGGCATAAGAGATCAGCAACCGTTCCTGTTCATGCGGCGACAGACGCACGACAACCTCTCTGTCGGGACCGGTGTGGCACAACACCACGAAGGTGAAGGTGGTGTCGTCATCCTGCCACGGTCGGGCGAGTGCGGCGCGCCGAAGAACCCGGACTCGGCATACCCGGCCACCGCACCCGGCACATCACTCGGAGATCAGCGCACCGCCGGTGGCGCGCAGCGCGGCCAGGCGTTGTGCGGTGCACAGCGGGGCGACGTCGGTCACCTCGTCGGAAGTGAACGCGCCGGCGGCCAGCCCGCGGGCAACGACCAGCGCCAGCGACATGGCGGTGGCCGGCTCGTCGACCACGTCACCCGAGCGTCGCTCGAAGTAGCCCTGCAGCCGGGCGGCCGCGGTGGGCATAGCCGAGCGGAAGAACCCCGTCACCGCGAGCCAACGCGTCACCAGATGTCCCGGGTGCATGTCCCATCCCTGGTAATAGCCCCGCTCCAGCGAGCGCAGCACCAAGGCGTGGTGGCGGGTGAGCGCGGCAGCCACCTGATCGGCGTCGCCGGTGGGCATCACCTGGGTCGAACCGTCGCTGATCCATACCCCGGTCTGCGCGGCGGCGGCCTGCATCACGGCCTTGGCGTGATCGGCCACGGGATGCGCCAGCGACTGCTGCGCCGAGACGATCCCGCAGGCCGCGCTGTAGTCGTAGGTGCCGTAATGCAGCCCGGACACGCGCGGTGCGCCCCGGTGCAGGGCATCGGCGACGGTGGCGCGGCCGTCCGGGCCGAGCACCGCCTGCGGGATCTCGACCTGGAGTTCGAACCGCAGCGAACCCTCGGCGATGCCGTGGACGCGTTCGAACTCGGCGCAGATCAGATTGACCGCGTCGACCTGACGTGCATCGCGCAACTTGGGCACGGTGAAGACGAAGCCGTCGGGCACCCCGCCTGCTGCGTCGAGCACCAGTTCGAGTGTGCGCAGGCCGCGGGATCGTTCGGCCGCGCCGAGCCCTTTGGCTCGTACACCGGCCATCCGGGGTGCGTGCGGACGGTCGGCGACCCATGCGGCCAGCACCCGTCCGGCGCGGCGGGCGTCGGCGTCCTCGGTGACATCCGGACGCCAGCCGTATCCGTCCTCGAGGTCGATGCGCAGATCCTCGATCGGATTCGAGGTCAGCCGATCCAGCACAATCCCGCGCACGTCGGCCGGGGCCAGGTCGGCCAGCACCGCGGTCGCGTCGTGAGCAATCGCCGTCGCCTTCTCACCCCACCGCTGCGGGGTCTGTTCGTCGACGTCGGCGGCGCTCACGTACACGGTGTGCGCCGGCTGCGCGGCCTGCCGGTCACCGGGAAACAGCCGGTCGAGATCCCGATCGACCGACGTCAGGATCTCGTCAACCGCCCGCCGGGTGTCGGCGCCGAGGCCACGGTGGTGTCCGCTCATGCCTGCGGCGCGCCGGCGGGGATCTCCACGTTCTGCAACCGCACCTGGGTGCGGGCCAGCGCGCGACCGTCCTGGTCGGTCATCTCGACCAGCCAGAGCTGCTGTCGCCGGCCGCGGTGGATGGGGGTGGAGCGCGCGGTGATCGTTCCGGTGCCGACCGATTTCAGGAAATCGGTGTTGTTGTTGACGCCGACGGCGGTCCCGCCCAGACCCGTATGCGCCAGCCAGGCGGCAGCGCTCATGCTCGCGACGCTCTCGCCGATGGCGCAGTAGACACCGCCGTGCACGATGCCGAAGGGCTGGTGATGCTTCGGCTCGAGCACGAGGGTCGCCACCACCGAGTCCGCGCCGACCTCCTGCAATTCGAGTCCGAGTGCACCGTCGAGCCCCTTGCCGGAGACGTATTTGATGAATGCGTCGGTGTCCAATGTCATGGCAACCAGATTCTCACGATCCGATTCTTCGGGAGAGTCGGACCTCGGTGAAGTGCCCGAGGAACCGATAGGCCCCACATCTCGTTGAGATGTGGGGCCTATCGTCGCGTGGACCGGGGGTCTCTGCAGCCCTCAGGACTCTCGCGCGGTCCAACGTGAGATGAATGTAGGCTAGCCTTACCAACGTTGTCAAGGGTTGTCTGCAACCGGGCTTCACCATGTCGCGGCAAAGAGGAGAGTCGGCAGTAAAATGCGAAAGATGAACGGATTGGGAGACCTGGAGCGCGCCGTCATGGACGCGCTGTGGTCGAGTCCGACGCCGCAGACCGTGCGTCAGGTACATGCCACGCTCTCTCGCGATCGATCACTTGCCTACACCACGGTGATGACCGTGCTGCAGCGGCTCGCGAAGAAGAACCTGGTGACCCAGATCCGGGAGGATCGGGCGCACAAGTACGTTCCAACCCGTCCGCGAGAAGACCTGGTGGCCTCACTGATGGTCGACGCGCTGAGCGAGGCCGACGCACCCGGATCGCGTCATGCGGCGCTGGTGTCGTTCGTCGGCAGGGTCGGCGCCGACGAAGCCGCCGCGCTGCGACAAGCGCTCGATGAGCTCGAAACCGCTCGCGCACCGCACGAATCCGGATAGATTTCCACCGAGAAGCACAGCAACACCGCACGAACACAGCAACACCGCTAGGACAGCCCACGATGACCGCCCTGCTCTGCCCACGATGACCGCCCTGCTCTTCGGCATCCTCACCCTGGTGCTCGTCGGCCCCGCACCCGAGGCGTTGTCGCGTGCCCGGTGGCCGGTCCGGGCGCCGCGCGGGGCGATGATGTTGTGGCAGGCGATCGCGTTGGCGGCGGTGCTCTCCGCATTCAGTTGCGGGCTGGCCATTGCCGCCAATCTGCTGTCACCGGGTGCCGACGGCGCACCGACCACCAGCCCGTTGCGCGAGATCGAACGACTGGGACTCGGCCTCTGGAGCATCTACGTCGGCGTTTTCGCCCTGACCCTGCTGATCGGCGCCCGGCTGATCTTCACCCTGGTACGGGTGGGTGTACGTACCCGCGCCCGCCGCGCGATGCACCGCGATCTCATCGACATCCTCGACCGCTGCGACCGCTCCGACGAGTCGAATCCCCTGTTCGGACGCGACATCCGGATGATCGACGTGCAGCAACCTCTCGCCTACTGCCTACCCGGCCTGCGGCAGCGGGTGGTGCTCAGCGAGGGGGTGGTGTCCCGGCTCACGCGCGACGAACTCGTCGCCGTGATCGCCCACGAGCGCGCGCATCTACGGGCTCGGCACGATCTGGTCCTCGAGGCGTTCATCGCGCTGCACGAAGCGTTTCCGCGGGTGGTCCGCAGCAGTTCGGCGCTGGGCTCGGTGCAACTCCTCGTCGAGGCCCTCGCCGATGATCAGGCCGTCCGCGCCACCGCTCCCACCACGCTGGGACGCGCGCTGGTGGCCTGCGCCGACGCGGTGGCGCCACGCGGGGCCATGGCGGTCGGCGGGCCGACCACCCTCACTCGCGTGCACCGGCTGCGGTACGGGCGGCCCCCGCGGTGGATGGCGCTGTGCGCCTACACGGCCGCGGTGGCCATTCTGGTGGTGCCCACCCTGGCCGTGGCCATCCCCTGGCTCACCGAACTCGGCCGGCTGGTGTCGGCCGTCTGACCCCGCCCGACAACGAGGTACGGCCACCAGACAGCCACCGATCGCGTCGAGGCAATAGGCTTGGGGACATGACAAACGCCGCCACACCGTCCACGTCGTCGAAGGCACAGATCGGGGTCACCGGCCTGGCCGTGATGGGTTCGAACATCGCCCGCAATTTCGCGCACAAGGGGTACACCGTCGCGCTGCACAATCGCTCGATCGCCAAGACCGACGCGTTGCTCGAAAACCACGGCAGCGAAGGCGATTTCATCCGCACCGAGACCATGCAGGAGTTCGTCGACGCATTGGAGAAGCCGCGCCGGGTGTTGATCATGGTGAAGGCTGGGGACCCCACCGACGCCGTCATCGAGGAACTGGCCGCGGTGATGGAGGAGGGTGACATCATCATCGACGGCGGGAACTCCCTCTTCACCGACACCATCCGACGTGAGGCCGCGATGGCCGATCGCGGCCTGAACTTCGTCGGCGCGGGAATCTCCGGCGGCGAGGAGGGCGCACTCAACGGCCCGTCGATCATGCCGGGTGGACCCGCCGTCTCCTACGAGTCCCTCGGCCCCATGCTCGAGAAGATCTCCGCCCACGTCGACGGTGAACCGTGCTGTACGCACATCGGCCCCGACGGCAGCGGTCACTTCGTGAAGATGGTGCACAACGGCATCGAGTATGCCGACATGCAGCTCATCGGTGAGGCCTACGACCTGATGCGACGGTCCCTCGGCATGGCCCCGGCCGAGATCGCCGAGGTGTTCGCCGAGTGGAACAAGGGCGAACTCGAGAGCTATCTCGTCGAGATCACCGCGCAAGTGCTCGCCCAGGTGGACGCCGACACCGGCAAACCGCTGGTCGACGTCATCGTGGACCAGGCGGGCCAGAAGGGCACCGGCCGGTGGACGGTGAAATCGGCCCTCGACCTCGGCATCCCCGTCACCGGCATCGCCGAGGCCGTGTTCGCTCGCGCACTGTCGAGCGCGGCCGATCAGCGCGCAGCCGCGCAGGGACTCGCGTCCGGCGACCAGGCCGACCCGCCCACCGACAAGAAACAGTTCGTCGAGGACATCCGCCGTGCGCTCTACGCCTCCAAGATGGTGGCCTACGCCCAGGGCTTCGACCAGATCAGTGCCGGCAGCAAGGAGTACGACTGGAACGTCGACCCCGGCGCCCTGGCGACCATCTGGCGCGGCGGCTGCATCATCCGGGCCAAATTCCTCAACCGGATCCGCGACGCCTACGCGGAGAACGCCGACCTGCCCAGTCTTCTGCTCGCGCCGTATTTCCGCGACGCGGTCGAAGGATGCCTGGACAGTTGGCGCCGGGTGGTGTCGACAGCCACTCTCACCGGGGTTCCGGCGCCGGCTTTCGCCTCGTCGCTCTCCTACTACGATGGCTTGCGCAGCGATCGGCTACCGGCTGCCCTGACGCAGGGACTGCGTGACTTCTTCGGCGCGCACACCTACCAGCGCACCGACAAGGAGGGCACTTTCCACACCCTCTGGGGTCAGGACCGCTCCGAGGTCGAGGCATAGTCAGGAGTCACGAACCGGAGTATGCGATTCATCGAGGGCCACCGCCCGGTCCATGACCTCACCTACGACGACGTGTTCGTCGTACCCAACCGTTCCGAAGTGACGTCGCGGTTCGACGTCGACATCGCCACCACCGACGGATCCGGCACCACGATTCCGGTGGTGGTGGCCAACATGACCGCCGTCGCAGGTCGGCGGATGGCCGAAACCGTGGCCCGGCGCGGCGGTCTGGCGGTACTCCCCCAGGATCTGCCGATCGGCGCGGCCGCGGACTCCATCGCCTTCGTCAAGTCACGCCACCTCGTCGCCGACACCCCGGTGACCCTGACACCCGACGATTCGGTGGCCCACGCCCTGGCATTGATCCCCAAACGTGCGCACGGCGCCGCAGTGGTCGTGGTCGACCGGGTACCGGTCGGGGTGGTCACCGAGCAGGCATGTCAGGAGATCGATCAGTTCACCCGGGTACGCGACGTCCTCGACAGTGAGATCGTCACCCTGCCGGCCAGCACCCCGCCACGCGTGGTCTTCGACACCCTCGTCGATCTGCATCGCGATCTCGCGGTGCTCGTCGACGACGACGGAGTGCTCGTCGGTGTGCTGACCCGCATCGGCGCGCTGCGGCACGGGATCTACCGGCCCGCGGTCGACGGCGCCAACCGGCTCCGGGTGGCCGCCGCGGTGGGCATCAACGGCGACGTCGCCGGCAAGGCCCGCGCACTCGTGGAGGCGGGGGCGGACGTGGTGGTGATCGACACCGCCCACGGCCACCAGGAGAAGATGCTCGCTGCTCTCGACGCGGTGGCAGGTGGCAACCCGGGGGTGCCGATCGCCGCGGGCAACGTGGTCTCCGCGGACGGCACGATCGATCTGATCAAGGCCGGCGCGTCGATCGTCAAGGTCGGGGTGGGTCCCGGCGCGATGTGCACCACCCGGATGATGACCGGAGTGGGCCGGCCGCAGTTCTCGGCGGTGGCCGAATGCGCCTCGGCGGCACGTGAACACGGCGCCCACGTGTGGGCCGACGGCGGTGTGCGGCATCCGCGTGATGTGGCGCTCGCGATCGCGGCGGGCGCCTCGAACGTGATGATCGGTTCCTGGTTTGCCGGCACCTACGAGTCGCCGGGTGACCTGCGCCGCGACGCGCAGGGACCGTACAAGGTGAGTTTCGGGATGGCGTCCAAACGCGCGGTGGCCGCCCGTTCGGTCGACGACAGCGCCTACGACCGTGCCCGCCGCAGTCTGTTCGAGGAGGGCATCTCCAGCTCGCGTATCCGCCTCGACCCCGAGCGCCCCAGCGTGGAAGATCTCATCGACCACATCTGCGGCGGACTACGCAGCACCGCCACCTACGCCGGCGCCCGATCGCTGGCCGAACTGCACGACAAAGCGCTACTCGGGGTGCAGTCGCCGGCCGGTTTCGCCGAGGGCCGTCCCCTGCCCGGCGGGTGGTGAGTCGTGCAGGTACTCATCTATGTGGCGAGCCTCCTCGGATTCATCGCGCTGACCCTCGGCACCGCCCTGTTCGTGGCCGCCGAGTTCTCGTTGACCGCATTGGAACGCTCCACGGTCGATCGCGACGTTGCCGAGCACGGCGACCGCCGGTCACGTCTGGTTCAGCGCGCGCATCGCACGCTGTCGTTTCAGCTCTCCGGCGCACAGCTGGGCATCACGATCACCACACTGATCACCGGCTACATCGCCGAACCGGTTCTCGCGCAACTCTTCAACCCCGCGCTGCAATCCGCCGGGCTGTCGACGCGAACCGCGTCGGGGATCTCGCTGTTGCTGGCCCTGTTCGTCGCGACCTCACTGTCGATGGTGCTCGGCGAACTGGTGCCGAAGAACTTGGCCATTGCCCGGCCGCTGGCCGTCGCCCGTGCCACCGCCGGACCCATGACCGTGTTCTCCGCCGCCTTCCGATGGGCCATCAACGGGCTCAACGGAGCGGCGAACTGGCTGGTTCGTCGTCTCGGGATCGAACCGGCGGAGGAGTTGCGGTCGGCTCGCTCGCCGTCCGAACTCGGGTCGCTGGTGCGGATCTCGGCACGTCAGGGTTCGATCGACGAGGACACCGCGGCCCTGGTGGCGCGCTCGCTGAAGTTCGGTGAGCTGACCGCGGAGGACCTGATGACGCCGCGGGTCACCGTGGAAAGCCTCGACCGCGACGACACGATCCGCGACCTCGTGATGGCGTCGGCGCGGACCGGGCACTCGCGGTTCCCGGTGGTCGACGACGGAGATCTCGACGACCTGCTGGGCGTGGTGCACATCAAACAGGCGTTCACGGTGCCCCCCGAACGCCAGTCGACCACCACCGTCGCCTCCATCGCCCGCACGGTGCCCACGGTGCCGACCACACTGGACGGCGACGCGGTGATGGAACGCATCCGTGCCGACGGCATGGAGGTGTGCGTGGTGATCGACGAGTACGGCGGAACCGCGGGCATCGTGACCACCGAAGACCTCATCGAGGAGATCCTCGGCGACGTCACCGACGAGCACGACGACGAGCGCGCCGACGTTCAGGTGGCCGGGGACGGATACCTGCTCGCCGGCCTGCTGCGGCTCGACGAACTCGCCGAGGCCACCGGCTATCGTGCGCCGGAGGGGTCCTACGACACGCTCGGCGGCCTCATCATGTTCACCCTCGGACGTATCCCGGAGGCCGGGGACGAGGTGGATCTCCCCGAGCGGGTGGTCCTCAACGAAGGCCGCGACGACGACGAGGAGGGTGTCGCGGGCACCGAGACCCTGTGGTGTGCGACGGTGGTGCAGATGGACGGCAGACGTGTCGACGTGGTCCGGCTGACCCCCATCGCCGGGGACGACGAGTCCACGGACGGGGAGGCCGGCGATGAGTGACGCCTGGGCGGTCGTCCTGACCGTCGTGCTGCTGGCCGGCAACGCGTTCTTCGTGGGCGCGGAGTTCTCGCTCATCTCCGCCCGACGCGACCGGCTCGAAGCGCTCGCCGAGGAGGGCAAGACCCGTGCCCGCACGGTCATCCGCGCCGGCGAACACCTCTCCCTGATGCTGGCCGGCGCGCAACTGGGCATCACGATCTGCTCCATCCTGCTCGGCCGGGTGGGTGAACCCGCGGTGGCCCACATCATCGAGAAACCCCTCGACCTGGTGCACGTGCCCGATGCGATGCTGCGCCCGATCTCGTTCGCACTCGCCCTGGCCATCGTGGTGGTGCTGCACATCCTGTTCGGTGAGATGGTGCCCAAGAACATCGCGCTGGCCGGCCCGGAGCGGGCCGCCATGCTGCTGGTACCGGCGCACCTGATGTTCATCCGGGTGGTCCGGCCGCTCATCGCGATCTACAACTGGCTGGCCAACATCACGCTGCGCGCGATGCGGGTGGAACCCAAGGACGAACTCGACTCGACGGTGTCGCCGATCGAACTGGCGCAGATGCTGGGTGAGTCACGCGAAGAAGGTCTCATCGACGCCGAGGAACACGAACGACTCACCCGTGCCCTGCAGTCCGTGGGGCGCACCGTGTCGGAGGTCATCATCCCGTCGGATCGCATGCGCAGCGTCGACGTCGAGGTGGATCCCGTGACCGGTGGTGTGGGTCCCACGCTCGGGGCGGTGGAGCGCGCGGTCACCGACACCGGGTTCTCGCGCTATCCGGTGCGCGGCCGGGACGGCACCTTCACCGGATACCTGCACCTCAAGGATGTGCTCGACGAGATTCTCGACGAGTCGATCGGACCCGACACGATCATCGGTATCGACAAGATCCGTCCGCTTCCGGTGATCGCCTCCGACACCCCACTCGACGACGCGACCCGCGCGTTGCGGCGGACGAGCTCGCACCTCGGTGCCGTGGTCGACGACTCCGGACGCACCATCGGGATCGTCGCGCTCGCCGACCTCGTCGAGGAGTTCGTGGGGACCGTCCGTGACGAGACCCACCGGGTGTGACATGACCGCGCCCGTCGTTCTCTCCCCGGCGGACTGGCGCCACCGGCGCGACACGCACCACCAACACGTCGAGAAGCTCGTCGGCGACTACCTGCGCGCCCGTGCGCGCGGCGAGAAACATCCGGTGATCGATTTCCTGTTCACCTACTACTCGGCGCGGCCGGCACACATCCGTCGTTGGCATCCCGGCTTCGGGGTGGTCCTGGCGGACGCCAGGCGCGGGTCGGACGCCGAAATGGCTGCCGTGGCCGGCGATCTCGCCGGGTACGCCGGTCTGCGCGGTTACACGCGAACCGCCGATGGGGTCACCGTTGACCCGGCGTTTGCCGCCGAACGTCGCGACATTCTGCGCAGCACCGTCGAATTACTCACCGCCACCGCGTCCCGGCCCGCGCGCCTGGGGTGTTTCGGACTGCACGAATGGGCGATGGTGTATCGCACCGACCGGCCGCGCCACAGCGTGCCGCTGCGACTGGGCGCCGCGGGCACCGACGCCGTGGTGCGATCGATGCCGTTGCGATGCACGCATTTCGACGCGTTTCGCTTCTTCACCGACGCCGCCCGGCCGCTGAACGACACCGAGTTGACGCGCCGGAGCGCACCCGCGCACGAACAGCCCGGCTGCCTGCACGCCACCATGGATCTCTACCGGCTGTGTATCACCCTGACACCGCTCATCGCGTCGGATGTGACGTTGCAGGCATTCGAACTGGCGTTACGTGCCCGCGAACTCGACATGCGGGCGAGTCCCTACGACCTGCGTGCCCTCGGGTACGAGCCGGTGACCGTGGAGACCGCGGCAGGACGAGCCGAGTACGTCCGCGAACAGTCGCGCATCGCCGAGTGCGGTGGCATTCTGCGTACCCAGCTCGCCGACCGGTGCCGGGAGTTGCTCGACACCAGGTGAAACGCTCATTTCCTGACGAGTAACATAGACGTGTTCATATTCTCCATCAGTTCGCAGAAAGGCTCTCATGTCGGACCCGAAGACCGAACGCGTGGATGTCGAGGGCTTGCAGGTTGCGAGTGTCCTCTACGACTTCATCAACAACGAGGCGCTGGCGGACACCGGGGTGGACAAGGACGCATTCTGGTCGGGTGCCGCCGCCGTGATCAACGATCTGGCGCCGCGGAACAAGCAATTGCTGGCCAAGCGGGATGACCTGCAGGCCAAGGTGGATGCCTGGCACCGCGACCACCGCGCCGCGCCCGCCGACTTCGACTTCGCCGCCTACAAGCAGTTCCTCGTCGACATCGGCTACCTGGTGGACGTGCCCGAGGATTTCCAGATCGGCACCGCCAACGTCGACCGCGAGATCAGCGAGACCGCCGGACCCCAGCTGGTGGTCCCGGTGCTCAATGCGCGTTTCGCGCTCAACGCCGCCAACGCCAGATGGGGCTCGCTCTACGACGCGCTGTACGGCACCGACGTCATCCCCGAGGCCGACGGCGCCGAGAAGGGCAAGGGTTACAACAAGATCCGCGGTGACAAGGTCATCGCCTACGCCAAGGACTTCCTGGACAAGGCGGTCCCGCTGGAGCAGTGCAGCTACACCGACGTCACCGGGTTCGCGGTGGCCGATTCCGCGCTTCAGGTGACACTCGCCGACGGCACCACCTCGACGCTGGCCGATCCGTCGGCCTTCTCCGGATACACCGGCGATCCGGCCGCGCCGACCTCGGTGCTGCTGCGCCACAACGGGCTCTACCTCGACATCGAGATCGACCCCGACTCGCCCGTCGGCAAGACCGATCCGGCCGGGATCAAGGACGTGGTGATGGAATCGGCGATCACCACCATCATGGACTTCGAGGACTCGGTGGCCGCCGTCGACGCCGACGACAAGGTGCTCGGCTACCGCAACTGGCTCGGGCTGAACAAGGGCGACCTCGCCGAGGAGGTCAGCAAGGGCGGCAAGACCTTCACCCGGGTCCTCAACGGCAACCGTGTCTATACCGCACGGGACGGCTCCGAACTCGATCTGCACGGGCGGTCGCTGTTGTTCGTGCGCAACGTCGGCCATCTGATGACCAATCCCGCGGTGCTCGACGCCGACGGCAACGAGGTGCCCGAGGGCATTCTCGATGCGCTCGTCACGTCGTTGATCGCGATCCACGGTCTCTCCGGCGGCGACTCCGGGCTCGCGAATTCGCGAACCGGGTCGATCTACATCGTGAAGCCCAAGATGCACGGACCAGAGGAGGTGGCGTTCACCGTCGAACTGTTCGGGCGGGTCGAGCAGGTTCTGGGTCTGCCGGAGAACACCCTCAAGGTCGGCATCATGGACGAGGAGCGCCGCACCACGGTGAACCTCAAGGCTGCCATCCTCGCCGCGCGCGACCGGGTGGTGTTCATCAACACCGGCTTCCTCGACCGCACCGGCGACGAGATCCACACGTCGATGGAGGCGGGTCCGATGATCCGCAAGGGCGAGATGAAGAAGCAGAAGTGGATGTCGGCCTACGAGGACTCCAACGTCGACACCGGCCTGCACGCCGGTTTGCAGCACAAGGCCCAGATCGGCAAGGGCATGTGGGCCATGACCGACCTGATGGCCGACATGGTGGAGCAGAAGATCGCGCAACCGCAGGCGGGTGCGTCGACTGCCTGGGTGCCCTCCCCGACGGGTGCCACCCTGCACGCAATGCACTATCACCTCGTCGACGTCTTCGAACGCCAGGATGAGATCGCCAAGCGTGATCCGGCGTCGGTGGACGACATCCTGACCATCCCGCTGGCACCCAAGCCCGACTGGTCGGAGGCGGAAAAGCGCGAGGAACTCGACAACAACTGTCAGTCGATCCTCGGATACGTGGTCCGCTGGATCGACCAGGGTGTCGGCTGTTCCAAGGTGCCCGACATCCACGATGTCGCACTCATGGAGGATCGCGCCACCCTGCGCATCTCCAGCCAGTTGCTGGCCAACTGGCTCCACCACGGGATCGTCACCGCCGACGATGTGGTGGCAGCGCTGGAGCGGATGGCTCCGGTGGTCGACCGGCAGAACGCCGACGACCCCACCTATCGTCCGCTGGCACCTGATTTCGACTCGAATATCGCATTTCAGGCCGCCAAGGAACTTATCCTCGAGGGTGCGAAGCAGCCGAGCGGCTACACCGAGCCGATCCTGCATCGCAAGCGTCGCGAGTACAAGGCGGCCAACGCTGCCGGCGCGTGACGACATATTTGTGATGTGACAGGGAGCCCGGGCCGTCCGTCGGCCCGGGCTGCCGTCTGCGAACGGAGGCGGTGTGGCGCATCATCGGGTAACCGGTGGCCGAGGCGGGATTCGCGGACGCGGCGTCAGTCGGGGCCTGGTGTTCGCGATGCTCGCGGTGGTGCTGGTGGCCGCAGTGATTGTCGCGTGGCAGCAGCTCGGCGACCATCTCGATCGGGAGGCCGACGAGGCCGCGGGCACCTGTGTGGAAGGCCGCGAAACGGTGTCGGTGATTGCCGACCCCGATCTGGTCTCCGGGTTGACCGCCATCGCGAAGGAATACGCCGAGACCAACCCGGTGGTGCGCGACCACTGTGTGACGATCGCCGTCCGCGCCGGTGACGCGAAGGTCACGCTCGATGGGCTCGCCGGAACCTGGGACACCGCGTCGATGGGCGCCTACCCGGCCGCGTGGATTCCGCAGTCGTCGGTGTGGTCGGCGGAACTCGAAACAGTCAAGCCGAATTCACTCGAGGGACAACCCCAGTCGTTGGTCACCACACCCGTGGTGCTCGCGACGTCGCCCGACCTCGGCAAGAAGTTCGACGACACGATCGACTGGGGTCAGTTGCCGCTGCTGCAGCAGCGCGACAACAGCCTGAGCGAGTTCGGGCTCGACGACTGGGGCTCGATCCGGATGGCGATGCCCGTCGGCGCACAATCCGATGCGTCGGCACTCGCCGCGCAGGCGGTGGCGATGCGGGTCACCCGCACCACCGGCGTGCTGACCGCCGACGATGCCGACTCTCCTCGTGTCGCCTCCAGCGTGGCGGCGATGACCAGCGGCGCGCCCGCCTCACCCGACGGAAGCCCCGGCGGGGCGGCGACAACCATCCGAGATGCCACCGACCCGTCGACCGCCGCCATCCACGCCGTGCCCATCACCGAGCAGAAGCTCTACCAGCTCACCCGTACCGACACGACAGCCCGCCTCGCCGAGGTCATTCCGTCCGGCCCCACACCCATCGCCGACTATCCGGTGATCCGGCTCGCCGGAGAGCAGGTACCCGCGGTGGCCGCCGATGCCGTCGCCGAGTTCCTGACCTTCGCCAGTGACGACAAGCACCTGCGGGTGTTGACCGAGCAAGGGTTCCGCGGCGACGCGGACCTGCCGAAACCCACACCCACGGTGACGTTCCCGCTCACCCGGGACCCGATGCCGAACCCCGAGAATCCGGCCATCGTCACAATCAACAAGCTTGTCTACGGTCCGGATTTCGGCCCGGGGGCCTGATCCTCACGCGAACGCTTCGATCGGCGGGCAACTGCATACCAGGTTGCGGTCGCCGTAGGTGCCGTCGATGCGCCGCACTGCCGGGAACACCTTGGCGCGCGCACCCGCCGACGGCAGGCCGTTGGGGTACACCGCAACCTCGCGCGAGTACGGGTGATCCCACTCGGCGACAAGGCATTCGGCCGTGTGCGGTGCGCCACGCAGCGGACTGTCGTCGACCGGCCAGGTGCCGTCGGCCACCTTGTCGATCTCGGCGCGGATCGCGATCATGGCATCGCAGAACGCGTCGATCTCGTCGAGGTTCTCACTCTCGGTGGGTTCCACCATCAGAGTGCCCGCCACCGGGAAACTCATTGTCGGCGCATGGAATCCGTAGTCGGCGAGCCGTTTGGCGACGTCGTCGACGGTCACCCCCGTCGCCTTGGTGAGTGGTCGCAGATCGAGGATGCACTCGTGCGCCACCCAATTGCCGTCACGAACACCCCCCGTCGCTCCGCTCGCCCCACCACCGGTGTAGAGCACCGGGTAGTGATCGTCGAGTCGGCGGGCGATGTAGTTGGCCGAGGCGATCGCGGTGAGGGTGGCCCGCCGCAGACCTGCCGCACCCATCATCGCGATGTAGGCGTAGGTGATCGGCAGGATGGATGCCGATCCGTAGGGCGCTGCCGAGATCGTCGCGGTACCCGATAGTTCCGCGGCAAGCGGGTGTCCCGGCAGGAACGGCGCCAGATGCGATCGCACCGCCACCGGCCCCACGCCCGGCCCGCCGCCGCCGTGCGGGATGCAGAAGGTTTTGTGCAGGTTGAGATGACTCACGTCGCCGCCGAATTGTCCGGGGCGCGCGACGCCCACCAGGGCGTTCAGGTTCGCGCCGTCGACATAGACCTGACCGCCCGCGTCGTGCACGGCGGCGCAGATGTCCTCGATGTCGTGTTCGAAGACCCCGTGCGTGGACGGATAGGTGATCATGATCGCGGCAAGCGAGTCGCGGTGAGTGGCGATCTTGGCCCGCAGATCGTCGACGTCGACGTCGCCGTTCGCGCGGCAGCCGACCACCACCACACGCATTCCGGCCATCACTGCCGACGCCGCGTTGGTGCCGTGCGCGCTCGACGGGATGAGGCACACGTCGCGCGCGGTGTCGCCGCGGCTGAGGTGGTACTGGCGGATGGCGAGCAGCCCGGCGAACTCGCCCTGTGAGCCGGCGTTGGGTTGCAGACTGACCCGGTCGTAGCCGGTGATGGCCGCCAACCATTCCTCCAGCGTCGCGATCAGTTCACGGATGCCCGCGGTGTCCTCGGCGGGTGCGAAGGGGTGCAGTCGGGAGAAACCGGGCCACGTGATGGGCTCCATCTCGGTGGTGGCGTTGAGTTTCATCGTGCACGAACCGAGCGGAATCATGCTGCGGTCCAACGCGATGTCCTTGTCGGAGAGCAACCGCAGGTACCGCAGCATCGCCGTTTCGGTGCGATAGCGGTGGAATGCCGGATGGGTGAGGTATTCGCCGTTACGATTCTCGATCGGCTGCGCGTACGCACGAGCCCTGACGCCGCGGGCACTGAACGCGTCGAGCACGGCATCGATGTCGGCCTCGGTGGTGGTCTCGTCGCAGGCGATCGACACGGTGTCGGCGTTTACCCGCCGCAGCAGGTAACCGGCACGATGCGCCGTGGCGACGATGGCGTCGGCCTGACCGGGGGCGCGCACCTCGACTGTGTCGAAGAACCGTGAGTAGGACACCCGGAAACCGGCGGCGGTGAGGCTGTCGGCGAGTCTCGTGGCGCGCTGGTGGACGCGTCGCGCGATCGCGCGCAGTCCGTCCGGCCCGTGATAGGAGGCGTACATGGCGGCCACCACGGCCAGGAGCACCTGGGCGGTGCAGATGTTGCTGGTGGCCTTCTCGCGCCGAATGTGCTGTTCACGGGTCTGCAATGCGAGCCGGTAGGCGAGGTTGTCGTCGGCATCGCGGGAAACCCCGACCAGACGTCCGGGAAGCTGTCGCGCGTGGCGGCTGTGCACCGACAGGTAGCCGGCGTGCGGTCCGCCGAATCCCATCGGGACACCGAACCGCTGGGTGGTGCCGAAACAGACGTCGGCGCCCTGCTCACCGGGTGGGGTGAGGAGGGTCAGGGCCAGCAGGTCGGCGCCCACCGCGACGAGAGCACCGGCATCATGCGCGGCGTCGATCACCGGCGCGGCGTCGAGAATGCGGCCGGACGCGCCGGGCACCTGCAGGATCACCCCGAAATACTCGCCGTCGGGCAGTCCGCTGCCGGGTAGATCCGGATTCAGTGACGCCTCCACCACCTCGATTCCGAGGGGCTCGGCACGGGTTTCGATGACGGCGCGGGTCTGCGGGAACAGATCCGCGTCGACCACCAGACGCGACGACTTCGACCTGCCGGCCCGGCGCATCAAGGTCATCGCCTCGGCCGCCGCGGTGGCCTCGTCGAGCATCGACGCGTTGGCCACCTCCATCGCGGTCAGGTCGGCCACCATCGTCTGGAAGTTCAGCAGCGCCTCGAGGCGGCCCTGACTGATCTCCGGCTGATAGGGGGTGTAGGCGGTGTACCACGCGGGATTCTCCACCACGTTGCGCAAGATGACGCCCGGAGTGATGGTGTCGTAGTAGCCGAGCCCGATCATGGACCTGTTGACCGTGTTGCGGGCAGCGAGCCCGGCGAGGCGGGTGAGCGCCTCGTTCTCGGTCAGCGGTGCGTCGAGGACCCCGAGACCGTTGTCGTCGACGGGGTCGACGATGACGTTCGGAACCACCTGCATGGCGAGTTCGTCGAGCGAGGACACCCCGATCATCGACAGGATGCGGCCGGTGTCATCCGCGTCGGGTCCCACGTGCCGATCGGCGAAGGACGCGCTGCGCGCAGCGGAGAAGTCATCGGGAAACGTGTTCATGGTCGGGTCAACCTCTCGCGGACGCCGGACAGCTCCGGCGGGTCGGCCCTCCCCCTCTGTCATGCCATCGTGTGGCGCCTGAGAGATTCGGCCGATGCGGCTGCTGTGGCGCGCCGGCCTTTCACCGTGGGCGGACGACCGGGACGATCGTCACTTTCCAGAGACGCCGTCGACATCACGGTCCGGGTGCCTGAGAGTTTGACGAGGAGGTGTTGCTCCTTCGGCGGCCATTCGAGATGACG
Organism: Gordonia sp. NPDC003425; assembly: GCF_053588635.1. Classification (NCBI taxonomy): domain Bacteria; kingdom Bacillati; phylum Actinomycetota; class Actinomycetes; order Mycobacteriales; family Gordoniaceae; genus Gordonia; species Gordonia sp. NPDC003425. The sequence goes on from NZ_JBSFQI010000012.1 coordinate 75,374, forward strand.
CTCTCCCGCGATGCAGCGACGCGCCACCAGCTTACCGGTCGAGCCGATGTCAGCCGGTGCGGCGGGTCCGGTTCTTGCGCCGGGCCGCCAGTTCGTCTGTGCAGCCGTCAGCCGGTGCGGCGGGTCCGGTTCTTGCGCCGGGACGCCAGTTCGTCTGTGCAGCCGTCAGCCGGTGCGGCGGGTCCGGTTCTTGCGCCGGGCCGCCAGCTCGTCTTCGGGAGCGGTTTCGGTAACGCCCCCGTCGGCGCGCTCCCCCGGGAAATCGGCGATGGTGCCGGTGAGTTCACGCATCGCGCCGCTCACCGCGATCCCGAACACGCCCTGACCGCCCTGCAGCAGGTCGACGACTTCCTCGGCGGAGGTGCACTCGTAGACGGTGGTGCCGTCGGAGAACAGGGTGATCCGGGCCAGGTCCTCGACTCCGCGCTGGCGCAGGTGGTCGACGGCAACGCGGATGTTCTGCAACGAGATACCGGTGTCGAGAAGACGCTTGACGATCTTGAGGACCAGGATGTCCTTGAAGGAGTAGAGCCGCTGGCTGCCAGAACCGGCTGCGCCTCTGATCGAGGGCACCACCAGCGAGGTGCGCGCCCAGTAGTCGAGCTGACGGTAGGTGATGCCGGCGATCTGGCAGGCGCTCGGCACGCGGTAGCCGACGAGTTCGTCGGGCACCGTGTCGTTGGGGAAGAGTCCGGGGGCGATGTCGTCGAGGCTGCCCTGGGTGGCGGTCGCTGTGGTGTTGCCGTCGGCACCCACATCGCCGTTCGTCGCCGTGTCGTCGATCGACCGATCATCGATCAACCGATCATCGGACACCGCATCGCTGTCGAACGGCTTTTCGCCCACTGCAGACTCCTCGCCATGCTCAGACCGATGCGGATCTCGCTCTACCATACGCCGCGCCGCCCGATCTTCCGTCTCATCGTCGCGGGTGTCCGCGATGTCTGTTCGACCGTAGGGCCACGAATCATCGCCGATCAACACGACGCGCCCCAAACACTCGACCTCATGTAGAGATCGAGATCAATGGTGATCTGTCGGATGCGGATCCGTGACGTGTCGCTGCGCGATCGCGCTCACGCGCCGCCGCTGGCCTTGAAGTCGTCGGGCGAGACGTTGTCGAGGAATTCGCGGAACTTCTCCACCTCGTCCTCTTTCTCGTCCGGACCGTCCTCGCTGTCCTCGTCCGGGATCAACAATCCGGCCTCGGCGAGCACTTCCTCATCGGCGATGATCGGCACCTCGGCGCGCATGGCCACTGCGATCGAATCCGACGGCCGTGCCGATACCCGCACATCCCCGGAGAACACCATCTCCGCGTAGAAGGTGCCCTCCTGCATGTCGACGATGCGAACTTCGACGAGGGTTTGACCGAATTCCTCGATCAGGTTCACGATCAGGTCGTGGGTCAATGGGCGCGGCGGCTCGATACCCTTCTGGCGCAACGCAATCGACGCAGCCTCACTCTGTCCGATCCAAATGGGCAGATACCGCTCGCCGTCCACTTCACGCAGCAACAGGACCGGTTGACTCTGCGGCGGCTCGACCCGAATGCCCACCACACGCATCTCGCTCATCTCGCACCTCCGACCGCCTGGTAGTTGTCCACGACGCTACACCGCGTCAGTCGAGCACGCCGCGTACCGCCTGCTTGACCAGCTGGGTGTGCAGTGTCACCGACAAGGCGGCGATCTCGCGGACGAGTTCCTCGGCCCGGTCGCGGGCTCCGGTGCCCTTACCCTTCGCGATCGGGCTCGCGATCTGCGCGACGAGGCCGGCCTCACGTTCGGCCGAAACCTTGAACGCACGCAGGTGCCGGGTCTCGACGCCGTAGTTGGCCAGCGCCGCGGCCGCCTCGACCAGACGGACCGCGTCCTCGTCGAAGAATCCTGCGGGCCCCGGCGTCAGCAGTCCGTTGCGCTGTAGTTCGGTAACGAACGCCGAGTCGACCCCGGTGCGTTCGATCAGCGATTCGCGTGACACACGTCCGCCCCGGGCGGAGAAATCGGTGGCCGGGGCGACGACGCTGCGTGCCGAGGACAACGCCGTGGTGCCACCTCGACCGAATCCGCCGTCGCCGTTGTCGATGGCCTCGAGTTGTTCCTTGATGACCTTCAGCGGCAGGTAACGGTCGCGCTGCGCGGTCAGCACGAACCGCAGCCGCTCACAGTCGGCCTCACTGAAGCGCCGGTACCCCGAGGGCGCGCGTTCGGGCGTGATCAACCCTTCCGATTCGAGGAATCGGATCTTGGAGATCGTCACGTCCGGGAAGTCGTCGCGCAACAGCGCCAGGACCGATCCGATGGACATCGATCCTTCGCCGCGCTGTCCCGCAGTGGAGGCCGGCACTGCGCTCAGGCGCCGGTGCTATCGCGGGGACCGCTCAGGAACACCAGTCGGAACTTGCCGATCTGGACTTCATCGCCATTGGTCAGCGTCGCACTGTCGACGGGCTCGCGGTTGACGTAGGTCCCGTTCAGGCTGCCGACGTCGACCACCTGGAACTCGGTCTCGTTGAGCCGGAACTCCGCGTGCCGGCGGCTCACCGTGACGTCGTCGAGGAAGATGTCGCTGTCGGGATGCCGACCCGCCGAGGTCGTCGGCTGATCGAGCAGGAACCGCGAGCCCGCGTTCGGGCCGCGCTTGACGACAAGCAGCGCGGTACCGGGTGACAGTCGCTCCACCCCGGTATCGGCTGGTTCACCCGAGGACGCTCCCGCATCGAGTTCGTTGATGAACTCCTCACGGAACACCGATGTGGTTTCCACCGGCGCCTCGTAGTCATTGTCGCTATCGCTCACCGCTTCTCCTTCGTCGTCGTCCACTCGTCACCGGCGTCGACACCGAGTCGCACTGCGGGTGCAGGCCCATGAACGGGCACACATCCCAGCTGATTCCGATGAGGTAAACCGTACCGTCTGAGTCGAACACGCCTGCGCCCGACTCGACCGAACACCGATGATCATACGTTCCCGCGTAGCGGGAGGGGTCAGCCTTCGATGACCTCGCGGTAACCGTCGGCATCGAGCATGTCGGCCAGCTGTGCGTCGAGCTCCGCGGCGTCGGACACCGTGATCTCGACCAGCCAGCCGGAGTCGTAGGGTTCCGAATTCACCAGGTCGGGTGCCGATTCCAATTCGTCGTTGGCATTGGAGATCGTTCCGTTGAGCGGGCCGAAGATGTCGGAGACACTCTTGGTCGATTCCACCTCCGCGAACGATTCCCCCGCCTCGACCTCGGAGTCGATGTCGGGCAACTGGACGAACACCACGTCACCGAGCTGATCCTGTGCGTAGTCGGTGATGCCCACCCGCACCGTGGTCGGCCCGATCTTGCGCACCCATTCGTGCTCGGGGGTGTAGCTGAGTTCGGCCGGCACATTCGTATCGCTCACGTGGATACCCCTTTCTCGTCCCTGGCGACTCTAGGCCATGCCACCGGCGCTCGGCACGGCAGCGCGCGGCATGGTGCGCACAACCATGATCGTCTGCGCCCAGTAGAGGACGAACGACCACAGATAGAGTCCGACGCCCCAGATGAGGAATGCCCATCCGATCGGGTAGCAGATCGTGCCGACCACCGAATCGAGTTGTCCGGCAAGCAGCCACGGGAAGGCGCTCATCAACGCGAACGTCGCCGCCTTACCGATGTAGAGGACCGGCAACGCGAGCAGTCCCCGACTGCGCAGCAACGGGCCGGTGGCGAACAGCAGGACGTCACGCGCGATGATGACGCCGATCAACCACCACGGCACGAATTCGCGGATGCCGAAGGCGATCGGGATGATCACGATGTAGAGACGATCGGCGGCCGGGTCGAGCAGTTCCCCGATTCGCGACGACTGGTCGAGGATGCGTGCGAGCTTGCCGTCGAGCCAGTCGGAGAATCCGGAGAACAGCAGGATTGCGAACGCCCAGCCGTCGGCGTGCAGTCCCAGCAGCAGCCACAGGAACACCGGGATCAGGGCCAGCCGCAGCAGGCTCAGTGCGTTGGGAACCGTCAGGATGCGATCCCCGTTGTCGCCGGCCGGCGCCGGGCTCACCGGAAGATTCCGATGATGCCCTGCAGCGTTTTCGCCCCACCGGAGGCGAAGAGGTTGTCGTGGACCATGTACGTCCATGTGGTGGTCGACCGGTGCAGATGCGCGGACCCGAGGTCGACGCCGTCGTTGGTGATCGTCGCCTCACGGAAGGTCTTGCGCGCGTCCTCGACCGCCTGCGTCGGCAGGTTGGTGAACTCGTCGAGGATGAGGCGGTGGAACTCGTCGAGCGGGCTCTCCTTGCCGATCGCACGCAGGTGGATGCTCGCCCGGACGTCCGAGACGAACGCGAGGTGGTCGGCCCAGGCGCGGTCGAGGTGATAGAGCATGATCTCGCGGGCGGCCTGGACCAGCACGTCACGGTCGACGGGTTCGGTTGGCGCGGGCGCGGTATCGGGCTCGTCGGCGTCGGCAGCTGCCGCGGAGTCGGTGCCTGTTTCCGAATCGGTGTCAGTTGCCGAATCGGTGTCTTCCGAATCGGGGTCCACTGCCGAGTCGGTGTCCGCTTGCGAATCGGTACTGGTTCCGGTCAGCTCGGCGTATCGCGCGCTCTCGAGTTCGGCCAGTTCGTCGAGCGCGGTGTCGGTGGTGAGAACCTGCATCCGGCGGGCCACGACGATGTCGCGCTGCTGATTGACCAGCTTGTTGTAGCGCCAGGTATTGGCATGCAGTTCGAGCATCACGCCCTCGGCAACACGCTGCGCCTGCTCGATGAGGTCGATGCCCTTCTGACCCATCGACCCGTCCTCCTCCTGCGACACCGGGTCCCGCTTGAACGCGAGATTACGTGTCACCACCGGGTCCTCGAGGCTGCTGAAGAACACCGAGCGGCCGGGGTCGCCCTGTCGTCCCGCGCGGCCGCGGAGCTGGTTGTCCAGCCGCTCGGTGTCGTGGCGGCCGGTGCCCACCACGCAGAGGCCACCGAGTTCCACCACCTCGTCGCGGGCCTCCTCGTTCTCGTCGGAGCCGCCCAGCCTGATGTCGGTGCCTCGCCCGGCCATCTGCGTCGACACGGTGACCGCACCCTTGATGCCCGCCTCGGCGATGATCTTGGCCTCTTCGGCGTCGTTCTTCGCGTTGAGCACCACGCAGGGCACGCCGGCCTTCTCCAGGAAGTAGGCGAGCTCTTCGGATTCGGCGACGTCGTGGGTGCCGATCAGCACCGGCTGTCCGGTCTCGTGCACCTCGGCAACGTAGGAGACCACCGCTTCGACCTTGTTGGCCTTCGTGTCGTACACCCGGTCGGGCAGATCCTCCCGCACGTTCGGGGTATTCGGCGGGATCTGCGACACCCGCAGTCCGTAGAACTGGCGGAACTGCTCGCCGGCGGCCAGTGCCGTACCGGTCATGCCGCATACCGTCGGATACCGGCCGATCAGCGCCTGCACGGTGATCGTGTCGATCACCTCGCCCGAATCCGTTTGCGCGAGACCCTCTTTGATCTCCACGGCGGCCTGCACCCCGTCGGGCCAGCGCTGCAGTTGCGCCACGCGGCCGCGCGACGCGTTGATCAGGTGGACTCCACCGTCGCGCACGATGTAGTGCACGTCGCGGTCGAGCAGATAGTGCGCGTGCATCGCGATGTTGACGTGGACCAGTGTCGTCCCCACGTGCTCCTCGTCGTAGAGATCGATCCCGCCGAGTTCCTCTTCGACGAAGGTGGCGCCCTCCTCGGTGAGGGTGACGTTGCGTCCCTCTGCGTCGACCTCGTAGTGCTTGTTCTTCATCCGACCGACGACGTCGTGGATCGCGGTGTCGGGTACCTCCGCGTCGGTGGAGCCGGCAAGCACCAGCGGGATGAGCGCCTCGTCCACCAGCACCGAGTCGGCCTCGTCGATGATGGCGACATCCGGGGTCGGCGACACCAGATCGTCCGGTGACTGGGCGAGCTGGTCGCGCAGCACGTCGAAGCCGATCTCGTTCACCGACCCGTAGGTGACATCGGCGGCGTAGGCGCGCGTCCGCTCGGTCCGCGTCGAGTTCTCCGACACGGCGTGCACCGTGATGCCGAAGGCGTCGAACAGCGGTTTCATCCATTCGGCATCGCGAGTGGCGAGGTAGTCGTTCACCGAGATGACGTGTACCTGGTGACCCTCGAGGACGTGACCGACCGCCGCGATCGCACCGGCGAGGGTCTTGCCCTCACCGGTCGCCATCTCGATGACGTCGCCCTCGAGCAAACGCAACGCCCCCTGCAGCTGCACGTCGAACGGCCGCAGCCCGAGGGAACGGTCGGCGGCTTCGCGCACCAGGGCCATGAACTTGGCACGGTCGGCCGGTGAGTCGCCGATGTCGAGCTTCTCGGCCTCCGGCCGGAACTGATCGTCGTCGAGCTCCGCGGCCCATTCGGTGTGCTCCTCGGCGTCCTTGATCAAGCCCACCGATTTCGACTGATTGCGCGTCGACTGAGCTCCGAGCAACCGCCACATGCTGTTCGTCAGCTTTCCCACGAACGCCTCTCCTGCTTCGTCACCTGTTGCCGGCTCTGCCGACCCGGCGGAATCGACCACCACGGTACGCGGCCGCGATCTGCCCGCCCACGGTGGCGGTGGTGTTCGCCACACCCGCTCGACGCACCGTTCACGGATGTCGCCAAGATCACCGGTGATCGTCATCGCTGCGGCGCGGGCACGGTGCACCCTGCGCTGTTTCCTCGACTAACGTTTGTGACGTGGGCATCAATGTCGAAAGCTCGACGGATCCGCGGCACCAACACGGTTCACGCCCGGTGGTGGTGTGGCCCGTGCGTCGACGACGACCGGGTCGCGGTTTCACCAGATCACTGGTCGGCGCGACGTTGTTCGCCGTCGCCGCGACTGCTTGCGGGTCGAATTCCGCGACCGCGCATCCCTCGAATGATCCGGCCACACTCGTCGGGAAGTCCTTCACCTCGACATCGGTCTCCGGCACACCCATTCCCGGTGGCGGCCCGCTCTCGGTGGCCTTTCCCGAGGCCGGTCGCATCTCGGCCACCGCCGGTTGCAACCGACACATGGGTCGGCTCACCGTCAGTGGCGACACGATGTCCGCAGGCGATCTGGCATCGACGATGATGGCGTGCCCGCCACCACGCGACGGTGCCGACGCGTGGCTGAGCACCTTCCTGACATCTCCGGTGACCTGGAAGTACGGGGATTCGACACTCACCTTGACCTCTGCTGGGAGCACCGCCGTCCTCACCGAGGATCCCCCCAAGACCTGAGCGTGATCAGCTCGCTCACAATCACATTCACTCGAGACAGGAATTGCATTGACTGACGTCACGCCCACAGTGGTCACCGTCACCGGGGCCGCGGGCAGTATCGGATACGCCTCGGTTTTCCGGATCGCTGCCGGTGACATGCTCGGCCCCGACCAGCCGGTCGCGCTGCGTCTCCTCGAACTGCCGCAGGCGGTGGCGGCTGCCGGCGGGACGGCGATGGAGTTGCAGGACGGAGCCTTTGAGCTGCTCAGCTCTGTCGACATCTACGACGACCCCCGCGCGGCGTTCGACGGGGCCGACTTCGGCCTGCTCATCGGCGCCAAACCCCGCAGCAAAGGTATGGAGCGTGCCGACCTGCTGGCCGCGAACTCGGCGATCTTCGCCGAACAGGGATCGGTGATCAACGAGGTTGCCGCCGACGACATCCGCGTGATCGTGGTGGGCAACCCGGCCAACACCAACGCTGCGGTCGCCGCCGCGCACGCTCCCGACGTCCCCGGCGAACGCTTCACCGCGCTCACCAGACTCGACCACAATCGTGCGATCGCCCAGCTCGCCGCGCACACCGGGACCCCCGTGCGTGACATCCAACGGGTGGCGATCTGGGGTAATCACTCGGCCACCCAGTACCCCGACATCTTCCACGCCCGGGTCGGCGATCGCAGCGGCGCCGAGATCGCGACCGACGAGGATTGGCTGGTCAACGATTTCATCCCCACCGTGGCCAAACGCGGCACGGCGATCATCGAGGCTCGTGGCGCCTCGTCGGCGGCGTCGGCGGCCAACGCGACCATCGATCATGTCCGCGACTGGGTGCTGGGCACGCCCGGCGGGGACTGGACCTCGACGGCATTGCCGTCGCCCGGGGCGTACGGCATACCCGAGGGCATCCTCAGTTCGTTTCCGGTGCGTGCGGTCGACGGGCGCTGGGAGATCGTCGAGGGGCTCGAGATCAACGACTTCTCGCGGGCGCGGATCGATGCATCGGTCGCCGAGTTGCAGTCGGAACTCGATGCGGTGTCCAAACTCGCCGAAGCCTAGGACCAAAGACCCAACAGTCCAGCCTGAGAAGACACCCGGGCTTAAGCTTTGATTCATGGCAAAGAAGTCGAAGAGCAGTAAACCCCCGAAGATCTCGAACAAGGTGTACGAGGCGGAACTGTTCCGACTACAGACAGAACTGGTCAAACTGCAGGAATGGGTGCGCGAGACGCGGTCACGTGTGGTGGTGATCTTCGAGGGACGCGACGCCGCCGGCAAGGGCGGCACGATCAAGCGGATCACCGAGTACCTGAGTCCGCGGATCGCGCGCGTGGCCGCGCTGCCGGCACCGACGGATCGTGAACGCGGACAGTGGTATTACCAGCGCTACGTCGCGCATCTGCCTGCCCCCGGTGAGATCGTGCTCTTCGACCGCTCCTGGTACAACCGTGCCGGAGTGGAGAAGGTGATGGGCTTCTGCACCCCCGAGGAGCACACCCGGTTCCTCAGGCAGACACCGATCTTCGAACAGATGCTGATCGACGACGGCATCCTGCTGCGGAAGTACTGGTTCTCGGTCTCCGACGAGGAACAGTTGCGCCGGTTCCGTTCCCGCATGAGCGACCCGGTGCGCCAATGGAAGCTCAGCCCGATGGACCTCGAATCGGTCTACCGCTGGGAAGACTATTCGCGGGCCAAGGACGAGATGATGGTGCACACCGACACGGCGATGAGTCCGTGGTTCGTCGTGGAGTCAGACATCAAGAAGCATGCTCGGCTCAACATGATCGCGCACCTGCTCTCGACCATCGACTACGTGGAGGTGCCCCACCCCGAGGTGTCGCTACCCAAGAAGCCAGTCGAGAGCGGCAACTATCACCGCCCGCCGCGGTCCTTGTCGAAGTACGTACCCGATCACGTCGAGTTGCTGATCGAAAAGGACGACTGAGGCGAGTCTGCGACAACGATCCCCGCTGCCTGCGCGGCAGCGCGATATGCGGTGGCCAGTGAGTCCACCGTCTCGTGCGCATTGAGCCCACTGGGATTGGGTACCACCCACACCGCCGCACCATTCCAGTCGAGTGACTGTGGCCCCGGGGTGAGCGCACGGATGCCGAACGCCGTTCGATAGGCGGTGATCCCGGCGATCGCCACCACGGTGGGGCCGATCTCACGTACATGCTCGCGCAATTGCTCTGCGCCCGATCGGATTTCGGCGGCCGTCAGCTCGGCGGCTGCGGCCGTCGCCCGCGCCACCACATTGGTGATGCCGACTCCCCGGGCAATGAGGTGATCCCGGTCGGCGGCACGCATCCCGGCCGAGGCGTCGATCAGATGGTCGGTGATGCCGGCCCGGTACAGCGCCGGATAGAAGCGGTTGCCGGGACGTGCGAAGTGCGCGCCGGTCGCCGCGCTCCACAGACCGGGGTTGATTCCGACGAACAGCAGCCGACAACCCGGAGCGACGAGATCGGCGATCTCGCGGTCGCGATATCTCAGCAGTTCCGCGCGGGTGAATCGTGCTTTTGCCATCAAGTCACCGTAGCGACCGGCTTCACCGTAGCGACCGGCTTCACCGTGGCAACGGGTTGCGCCCGGCCCGCCGAGCGCCTTCGATCAGGAGAATGGGTGAGCACGGCACGTCCGGTGCGGACGGGATACCGCTGATCGTCGTCGATGCGGCCAATGTGGTCGGTTCGGTGCCCGACGGCTGGTGGCGTGACCGCCGCGGTGCCACCCGTCGCCTCCGCGATGCTCTCGTGCCGGTGGCCGCTGCAGGTCTGCCGGACTTCGCCGGCCCGGTGGAGGTCGTCATGGTGGTGGAAGGCGCCGCTCGCGGGGTCCCGTCGCGGCCCGAGGTGAGCGTCGTCGAGGCCGATGGTTCCGGTGACGACGCGATCGTCGCCCTGGTCGCCGCCCAAGCGGGCCGGACGGTGACAGTGGTCACCGCCGACCGCGAATTACGTTCGCGCGTCGAGTCTCTCGGTGCGTCGACGGCCGGTCCCAGCGCGGTTCGACGATGACCGGCCGAGGCGAAATCCCAGTCGCTACCATGGAAATTGGGGTTGCTCCCCCGGGATGCGACGAAAGGATGATCATGGCCCGCTATGAGCTGCCGACACTGGAGGATCTGCGAGATCTGGGAGTGCGGCAGGAGAATGCGATCACAATCTACGCGGAGACCTCGCCGGCACCCGATGAGCGCGAGGACAGCTACCTCAACGCCAAGAGTGCCTTCGACCGCGCGGTGCGCGAATTACGCGAATCGGGTATTCGTCACGCCACCGAGGAGGCGTTGCGTGAGCAGTGGGAGAAGGTCCGCACCGATGAGGCGTGGGCCCGGCTGTCCAAATCGCTCGCGATCTTCCTCTCCCCCAGCCAGGCGCAGGTGTTCATCCTGCCCAACCGGCTGGAGAACCAGATGCAGGTGGGCACCTACTTCGACCTCGGCCAGATCGTACGGGCGGTGACCAGCGAGCAGACCGCGTACGCGTTGACGCTGTCGGCCAATGGCTGGAATCTGTGGAAGGCCACTCCGACGACCGTCGCCACCGAGATGCCCCTCACCGGCGATCACGCGGTCGACGTCGCCGACGCCACCAATCGCGCCACCATCCGTGACCGCGGACATGTCCGCCGCCTGGCAGGCGACGAAGGCAAGAAGGTGCTGCTCGAGAAGTACGCCAAGCGTGTGGCCGAGGCCGTGCGCGCCGAGTTGGCCCCCGGAGACCCCAATGGGGAACAGCCGCTGTTCCTGTTCGCCACCGATCCGCTGCTCGACATGTACCGGGCCGCCGAGACCACCCGCCGCGTCATTGCTGTGCCCGGCGCCTCCGACGAACTGCGCGCCGACGAGATCGACGCCGCGATCCGCGCCGAGATGCCGGCGTTGAACGCCGAACGCGACAATGCCCTGGTTGAACGCATCGCCGACGGTGTTGCTCGTGGCCTGGTGGCCACCGACCTCGCCGACATCAGCAAGGCCGCCGCCGGCGGAGCGGTCGACACCCTCGTCTACGAGTTCACCGTCGACATCTTCGGCCACATCGACGCCGAGACGGGAGACCTCACCTACGACGACGAGGGCTACGACCTGCTCTCGAAGATCGTGGTCGCGGTCCTCGGTCAGGGTGGCACCGTGGTCGCCGTGCGCGCCTCGGAGATCACGTCGTCGGTGTGGAACGGCACCGCAGTCGCGGGTCTGCGTTACCCGATGAGTTGATTCACGAGCACCGCCGGGTCCTGGCACGGGACTCGGCGGTGAGTCATTTCCGGAGTGTTCGGACCGAAGAACCCACCAAGGAGTAGCTCTATGGCACGGACTGTGGCGGACAACATGATCGAGACACTCGGACGCTGTGGGGTGCAGCGTGTCTACGGGATACCCGGAGACTCGCTCAACGGCTTCACCGACGCCCTCCGCCGAGACGGATCCATCAGATGGCAGCATGTCCGTCACGAGGAGGGTGCGGCGTTCGCCGCGGCCGCCGAGGCCACCCTCACCGGCGAACTCGCCGTGTGCGCGGGGAGTTGTGGGCCGGGAAACCTGCACCTGATCAACGGATTGTTCGACGCCCAGCGCAGCCGTGTGCCGGTGCTGGCGATCGCAGCGCACATCCCCGCACCCGAGATCGGTAGCGGCTACTTTCAGGAGACGCACCCCGAGCAGTTGTTCGTCGAGTGCAGCGACTTCTGCGAGATGGTGAGTACACCGGAACAGCTTCCACGGCTCCTCGACGTCGCCATCCGGACGGCGGTGGAACGGCGCGGCGTTGCCGTCCTCGTGATCCCCGGGGAGATTTTCCTGGCCAAGGAGACCGATCGGCGCGACGGCAGTCCGATCCGGGCCATCGAGAAAGTGGTGCGTCCCACCGCAACTCAGTTGCAGCAGCTCGCCGATCACCTCAACTCGTCGGAGAACGTCACGATCCTGGCCGGGGCCGGAGTGCAGGGAGCCCACGATGATCTGGTGGAACTCGCCAGCGCCCTGCAGGCACCCGTGGTTCATGCGTTGCGTGGCAAGGAGTTCGTGGAGTACGACAACCCCTACGACGTCGGCATGACCGGTCTGCTGGGATTCTCGTCCGGCTATCGCGCCATCGAGAAGTGCGACACGCTCCTGATGCTGGGCACCGATTTTCCCTATCAACAGTTCTATCCGTCGAAGGCGACGATCGTCCAGGTCGACATCCGCGGCGAACAGATCGGACGACGCACCCCGGTGGACATCGGTTTGGTGGGCAGTGTCGCCGACACTTTGCCGGCGCTCACCCCGCTGATCAACCGCAATCGCAGTTCGGATCATCTGCGGTCATCCCGCGATCACTATGTGAATGCCCGTAATTCGCTCAACGATCTCGCCGTCGACGACGGCAAGACACCGATCCATCCGCAGTACCTCACCGCTCTGCTGAGCGACCATGCCGCCGAGGACGCGGTGTTCATCCCCGATGTCGGCTCACCGGTGGTGTGGGCCGCCCGCTATCTCCGCATGAACGGTGCGCGCCGGCTCATCGGATCGTTCACACACGGTTCGATGGCCAACGCGGTGTCGCAGGCCGTCGGTGCCCAGTCCGCGTTCCCCGACCGTCAGGTGATCGCGCTGGCCGGAGACGGTGGACTGACGATGCTCCTCGGCGAATTGATCACGATCACCCAGAACAAGCTGCCGGTCAAGATCGTCGTGTTCAACAATTCGTCGCTGAACTTCGTCGAGGTGGAGATGAAGGCCGCGGGATTCGTCAACTACGGCACCGATCTGCAGAACCCGGATTTCGCGAAGATGGCCGAGGCCATCGGCGTGTACGGGCGGCGGGTGGAAGCCCCGGGCGAACTGGATTCGGCGGTGCGCGAGTTCCTGGCGCATGACGGTCCCGCCTTGCTCGACGTCGTCACCGCTCGCCAGGAGCTGTCGATCCCCCCGACGGTGTCTGCTGCGCAGGCCAAGGGTTTCACGCTGTACGCGATCCGCACCGTCATGTCCGGCCGTGGTGACGAGCTCGTCGACCTCGCCGAGACCAATCTGTTCCGTCGCCTTTTCGACTGAAAACGTCGCGCGCCCAACGCGTCCGGCTTGTCAGCGGGTGATCCGCCGCAGATCGGTGCGCAGCATCATCACGTTGTAGTCGGTCCAGCGTGACGCGTTGAAGTACAGGTACGGCGAGTTGCCGGTCAGTGCAGGCGATTTCGGTTGCATCATCGGCGCGTACAACACCGGATACCCGGGTGTGACGATGTAATGCGCTGCGCTCCAAGGCCCCTGGGGATGGTCGGCTGTTCGCAGGCGTATGCCGTTGTCGCCGTCGAGCATGATGTATTTGTTTAGGTACGGGCTCCACGACACCGAGAGTTCGGTGATCGGCGCGGAAACGACCGTTCTGGCCGCGTCGATGTCGTTGACGATCCACCCCGTGCCGTTCCAGTACTCGTACTTTTCGAGAGTCATGATGTCCGCGGGATGAAACCGTGCCAGGTACGCAGCCCCATGTCGTCCGTTGGGTGTGCCGAACTGGTAGACGTATCCGACGTCGGCGCCGTGACCGATCGTGTAGGCGCTCTGTTGAAAGTTGGCATTTCCCGGCGTCACGGGCGGAAGCCCGAATGGGAGAACCACTTTCACCGGAGCGTTCACCAGATAGGTCGACTGATCCCGCGTCCACGTCTGACCGTTGTCGTCGGAATAGGCGATACCGGAGAAATTGGTGTCCCACACACCTGCCGAGCCCCAATGCCGCACCGACATGAAGTTGATGTACTGCCGATGACCGTCACCTCGCGGTAGCGAGATGGCGGCGGTGGGAATGTTGGTGACCTCGACATAGTCGACGTTGGCCGCCCGGAACAATTCCTTCGCAAAGGTGGGCTGGGCGGCGTCGACGATACTCCCCGAGGTCGCGTCTCCCGGCTTGGCGTCTGGCACGGCGATCCCGTTGGAGAGGTCGTTGTCGTTACTGCGCAACAGTACGTTGTTGCGCCATTGCTGACCGGCCACGCTGCAGTCACCGAAGGTGTCGCCGAAGGCCATCAACGTCTGCCCGGAACCGTTATCCCAGCTCACGCCGACATCGGTGCCCGAGATGGTGAACCGTTTGAATGTACTGTTCGCGCTTCGCGGTCCGGTCACCCAGGCGACGCTGCTAGTGCTCGCACTCGCGTAAACCGGCAGTGGTCCCTGAGTTCCCTGCGCGGGATTCGACGACGATCCCAGCGACCCCGACGATGAGCCCGAGGAGCCGAGCGATCCCGAACTGCTGCCCAGGTCGGGAAGTGAGCCCGTCCCCGAGTTGCCGCACGGTTCGGCGGCCGCCGTACCGGCGTACGCGGTGGTCAGCCAGGCCGCCGACGCGACGAGCGCACACGACACCAACAACGGTGCGATCCGTCGGCGCATCACCTCACCTGTCCTCTCACCGGAGCCGAACCACACGAACGATGTGGTCCATGTGACCAATGTGATTCAAGAGGAGATTGTGACAGAAGTGACTTCCGTTGCGCTTGACACCTGATCACGAACCCGTACCGGCTCGGACACGGTCCGCACCGACTACTCCGCGCGGGAGAACTCCGACGCTCGGGCCACCTGCTCGGCGGAGATCGCGACCCCGGTGTACTTCTCGAACTGGGCGGCCGCCTGCAACGCGATCACCTGGGCGCCGGTGATGACCTGCTTGCCGGCCGTTTCCGCGGCAACCACGAGCGGCGTGCGATCCGGGAAGGCGACCACGTCGAATACGACATCGGCGGCGGCGATGGCGTCGTCGGCAAACGACTGCACCTGCGAGTCGGGCCCCTGCATACCCAGCGGGGTGACGTTGACGATCACCGATGCGCCAGGCGGCACGGTGTCGGAGGTACTGCGGTAGCCGTACTTCGCCGCGAGCGCCGCACCCGCATCCGCGTTGCGCGCCAAGACAGTGAGATCGGTGAACCCGGCGCCGCGAAATGCCGCGACCACCGCCTTGGCCATGCCACCGGATCCGCGAACCACCACCGGGGCGGCCGGGTCGATCGCGGCGTCGGCGATCAATGCGGCGACCGCTTCGTAGTCGGTGTTCGACGCTATGAGCCGTTGTCCCTCGTGCACGATCGTGTTGACCGACTCGATGGCGGCCGCCGACGGCTCCACCTCGTCGACCAGCGGTATCACAGCCTCCTTGAAGGGCATCGACACCGAACACCCTCGAATACCCAGTGCCCGCACACCGCGGATCGCGCCTTCGATGTCGGTGGTGGTGAACGCCTTGTAGATGAAGTTGAGCCCGAGCTCGTCGTACAGGTAATTGTGAAAACGTGTGCCGATGTTCGACGGCCGGGCCGCCAGCGAGATGCACAGGGTCATGTCCTTGTTCAAGATCGGCATGAATACAACGTAGCCCCCTTCGCATCCCATACGGCCTCTGTCGCTTTTGCGGAGTACCGGAACGGCGTCTAGCCTCAGCCCCGGCGCACCAGACTAATTCCGGGAGGTCGGCACTGTGGGATGGAACACATATGTGGCACTGGGTGATTCGTTCACCGAAGGTGTGGGTGATCCTGATCCCGCTCGGCCCAACGGGCTGCGAGGATGGGCCGACCGCGTGGCAGAGCAGCTCGCCGTGACGAATCCGGACCTGCGCTACGCCAACCTCGCCGTGCGCGGCAAGCTGCTCGACGAGATCATCGACGACCAGCTCGCACCGGCGGTGGCGATGTCACCGGATCTGGTCACCATCCACGCGGGTGGCAACGATCTCATGCGTCCGGGCGTCGACATCGACGCACTCATCGACCGATACGACAATGCGCTGGGCGAACTCGCCGCCGGCGGTGCCACCGTGGTGGTGTTCACCGCGTACGACGCCGGTTGGGCGCCCGTGTTCCGGATGATGCGGGGTCGCTGCGCGATCTTCAATGAACTGCTCCGGGAAGCAATCGACCGTCACGGCGCGCGGGTCCTCGACTTCTGGCGCCTGTCCGGCTACGACGATTACCGCATGTGGGACACCGACCGGCTGCACATGTCCACCGCCGGCCACACCCGAATGGCCGCGGAGGTCCTCGATCTGCTCGGCGCACCCCACGACATCGCGATCACCCCGCTCGCCCCGCAGCCCACCATGCCGCGCGACGCCCGGCGCCGCGACGACCTGCAGTGGGCGCGCACCTTCCTCTACCCGTGGGTGATGCGGCGTGTGCGCGGGGTGTCGTCGGGCGACGGCGTCGCACCGCGGTGGGCCGCACCGGTCCCCGCGCTCGATACACTCGGCTGAGATCAGCGGCCGAATCCGGCGTCGCGCAGCGCCTGCGCCATCGATCCGCTCGGTGCCGAATCCCGTTGTGCCCGTTGACCTCGGCCACCCTGGCGGCGTCCGGCTGCTCCCTTCGCACGGTCTGCGCCACCGTCGCCGCGGGCCGCGCCACCCCGTTCGGCACGCCCACCGGGTTTCGCGGTTTTCGCGTCGTCGTCGAGACGCAGGCTCAGGCCGATGCGCTGACGTTGCACATCGACGTCGATCACCTTGACCCGTACCACCTGCCCGGACCGCACCACCTCGTGCGGGTCGGAAACGAATCGGTTCGCCATCGCCGACACGTGGACGAGCCCGTCTTGATGGACGCCGACATCGACGAATGCGCCGAAGGCGGCCACGTTGGTCACCACGCCTTCGAGCACCATGCCGGGGGTGAGGTCGGCGACCTTGGTGACACCGGCGGCGAAGGTGGCGGTGCTGAATGCCGGTCGCGGATCGCGTCCGGGTTTCTCGAGTTCGGCCAGGATGTCGGTGACCGTGGGAACCCCGAACCGGTCGTCGGCGAAATCGGCCGGTCGCAGCGAAGTGAGTGTGCGATGGTCGCCGATCAGTTCGGCCAGGGCCAGTCCGGATCGGTCGAGTATGCGGTGCACCACCGGATACGCCTCGGGGTGCACGCCCGACGCGTCGAGCGGGTCGTCGCCCCCGGTGATCCGCAGGAATCCCGCGCATTGCTCGAATGCCTTGGGACCCAACCGCGGAACATCGAGCAGGGCACCACGGCTAAGGAATGGTCCGGTGGCGTCGCGGTGCGCCACGATCGCCTCGGCCAGACCCGGCGTCACTCCTGAGACGCGCGCGAGCAGCGGTACTGACGCGGTGTTGAGGTCCACACCGACCGCGTTCACGGCGTCTTCGACCACGGCGTCGAGGCTGCGCGCCAGCGTGCCCGGTGTCACGTCGTGTTGGTATTGGCCCACACCAATGGATTTCGGGTCGATCTTCACCAATTCTGCCAGCGGGTCCTGCAGCCGACGCGCGATGGACACCGCACCGCGTAACGAGACGTCGAGTTCGGGGAGTTCGGACGACGCGTACTCCGAGGCCGAGTAAACCGACGCGCCGGCCTCGCTGACCATCGCCTTCGCCGGCGGTGTAACGCCGGGACCGGTGATGTCGGAGATGAGTTCGGCAGCCAGCGCGTCGGTTTCGCGCGAGGCCGTGCCGTTACCCACCGCGATCAATTCCACGCCGTGGCGAGCGACCAGGGCCGCCAGCGTCGCCTTCGCGGCATCCCACTGCTTCTGGGGTTGATGCGGGTAGATCGCGCAGGTGTCGAGTACCTTGCCGGTGCCGTCGACCACCGCGACCTTCACGCCGGTGCGAAAACCGGGATCGAGTCCCAGGGTGGTCCGGTTACCCGCGGGCGCGGCCAGCAACAGATCCCCGAGGTTCTTCGCGAACACCGTGACGGCGTCGTCCTCGGCCCGCTGACGCAGTCGCACCCGGGCGTCGATCCCGCTGCTGATCATGAGTTTGGTGCGCCACGCCCAGCGCACGGTTGTGGCCAGCCACCGCGTCGCGGCGGCGTCCGCGGTCAGGTTGACGCCCAGCGCGGCGGCCACCATCGCCTGGTAGGTGTCGTCGTCGCCCCCGTCGAAGTCAAGCGAGAGCACACCTTCCTTCTCGCCGCGGAAGACCGCGAGCACGCGGTGCGACGGCATGTTGACGAGCGGCTCGGAGAACTCGAAATAGTCGCGGAACTTCTGCCCGGCCACGCTCGCGGCCAGTTCGTCGGACCGGGCGCTGCTCCTCAGCGCCCCCTGCGTCCAGAACCGTTCCCGGATCGAACCGACAAGTTCGGCGTCCTCGGCCGCGCGCTCGATGACGATGTGTCGCGCGCCCTCGAGCGCGGCAGCGACATCGGCGACGCTTTCGGAGACGAACTCGGCCGCGACGACTTCGGGATCGAGGGTGGGGTTGTCGAGCAGCCGGGTGGCCAGCGGCTCGAGGCCCGCCTCGCGCGCGATCTGCGCCTTGGTCCGGCGTTTCGGTTTGAACGGGAGGTAGATGTCCTCGACTCGCGACTTGGTGTCGGCCGCCACGAGCGCGGCCCGCAGATCGTCGGTGAGCTTGCCCTGGTCGTGGATGGAGGTGAGCACCGCGACCCGACGTTCGTCGAGTTCGCGCAGATAGCGCAGCCGCTCGTCGAGGACACGCAATTGGGCATCGTCGAGGCTGCCGGTCATCTCCTTGCGGTAGCGCGCGATGAACGGGACGGTGGAGCCCTCGTCGAGCAACCGGACGGCGGCGGCCACCTGATGCTCGGTGACCTGCAGTTCGGAGGCCAGGCGGGTGGTGACGGGTGGAACTCCGGCGATGGTCGTCGATGCGGTCGAATTCACTCGGAGCACCCTACCCAACGGGAGCGACACCTCCTGCGCCGCCGGTAGTGTGTCGCCCGCCGATATGCGACGGTTGTCGCATCCTGGTGACGTGCCGCGTCGTACCATCACTCATGGGTTTCGTCATCGGGTTCTCCCCGTGGATCGTCTACTGGATTCTGGTGGGCAACACCTCGTTTCGTGCTGCCGTACTCATCGCGTTGGCGCTGTCGGTTCTGGCGGTGGTGGTGCAGCGTGTGCGCCGTCAACCATGGCACTCACTCGAGGTGGGCGCCGTCGTCGTCTTCGTGGTGCTCACCGTCCTCGCGTTCACCGTGAGTGATGTGTTCCTGCAACGATGGCTGCAGCCTCTCGGCAACGCGGGTATCTTTCTGATCTCCCTGGTCGGCATCCTCATCGGTCGGCCGTTCGTGCGCGAGTACGCCACCGCCAGTGTCGACGCGACCACCGCACACACCGACGGATTCCGAGTGATCACCACCGCGATGACCTGGATGTGGACCGCGGTGTTCGGGCTCATGACGATCATCTCCGCGATCCCGCCGATCGTGCAGGGACAAGCCACGATCCATGACGGTGCCTCCACCCTGTCGATCGTCTGCTACTGGGTGGTGCCGTTCACGCTGATGGGTCTCGCGGGCACGGCGTCGGGCCTGTTTCCGCCGTGGTTCGACCGACAGACCAAGCGCATCGATCAGCGCGAGAGCGCCGGCACGCCGGCCCGGCCCGTCGCCCAACCCGCAGCGCTTCCCGACGAGATCGATCCGCAGATCGTGGTGACGGCACCCGTCGAGTCGCGCCACGACGAACCGTTCTCCGTCGGTGCCGACGCCGCGGGCCTTGCCAACGTGTCGATCGTGATGTCGGGCCAGGATCTGTTCGGACGCCTGTGGCAGTGGCAGGGCGTCCTCGCGGGCACCGGCCAGACCGCCGACGACATGATCTACGCAATGGAGTTCGTCGGCCCCGATGATCGTGCCGATCTGTTCATCCCGCCCGCCGAACCGTGGCAGTTGCGCGTCGAGGCCACCTCGGCGGACCACCGCACGGCGGTGACGGTGCTGCGCGAGCCCACTGCGCCCGGGGTGACGCTGGACCGGGTGGACGTCGACGGCCGGCCGGGTCTACTCGCGCGGCCCGGCGGCAGCGGGCCGCATCCCTCGGTGGTGTGTTTCGGCGGTTCCGAGGGTGGACTCGACTCGCAGATCGCCGTGGTCAACGCGCTCGCCTCCCGCGGCATCATGGCGCTGGCCTACAGCTGGCTCGACGACGTACCGGAAGCAGCCCCGATCGCCGACATCCCGCTCGAGCGTTTCGCCGGCGCCATCGCATGGCTCGCCGCGCATCGCGCGGCATCCGGCGACGGGGTTGCGGCTGTGGCGATCTCCCGCGGCGCGGAGGGACTCGCGGCCACCCTGGCCCGAGCAACCGACCTGCCGGTGTCGGCGGCCGTGCTGTTGAGTCCCAGCAACCTCACATGGCAGGCGATCGGCCCCGACGGTGAGATGCCCGACACCTCGTCGTGGACCTATCGCGGGCGGCCCTGCGACTACGCCGCACTTCCCAGCGGGGTGCTGATGCCCCAACTCGTGGGAAACGCGTGGCGGTTGTCGCGCGACGTCGCGGCGCACCGTCCGACGTTGCTGCGGCTGCGACCCGCCTACGAGTCCGGCCTGTCCGCGCTGCGATCCGATTCGGCGGCGCGTATCGAGTCCGAACGCATCACCTGTCCCCTGCTGTGCGTGAGTGGTTCTGACGACCGGCTGTGGCCGTCGGAACCTATGGCCGACGCGCTCATCGGTCGCCGAACGGGCCGGCCGGACAAACACATCCGCTACGAGGGTGCCGGCCATTTCCTGCGTCCGGGCCTCTACCCGGCCACCGTGCAGGTGACCGGAGGCATCGACATGGGTGGCCGCCCGCGCGAGCACGGGCTGGCGTGCCTTGCGCTGACCGGTGAGATCGTTGATTTCATCAGCCCGAAGTGACCGGCGACCAACCCAACGCCGGCCCGAATCACCGCCGTGCCGAGTTCGATCCGTTCGGTGCGCATCGCGGCGGCGGCCATCAGGGCGACCGGAGACGCGATACCGAACTGGAGGTGGCGATCTCGCAGCCAGACGCTGTCGAAGCCGAGTGTTTCGGCGAGATTGATCATCGCGAGGGTCTCGAGATGCCCGGCCCGTGGATCGGACTCGTCGAAACGGCCGATGGTCAGAAAACCCATCTTCTTCAGAGGTTCACCTCGATCCGGTCTGGGGCGTTGCACCATTTCATCGGGCCGAATCACGCCGCACCCCCTACGCTCGTCCGCTATGGCGAAGAACGTGAAACTGTCCCTCACCAACGGCCGCACCCTGGAGTACGACGAGGCCTCGGTCTCCGTCGAATCGGGGGGCTCGCTGAAGGTGGTTGAGGAAACCGGTTATGTCACCTACTACGCACCGGCCGAGTGGCGCACGTTGGGTCACACCTCCGGCGGCACCACCACGTATCTCTGATCCCCGGCAATCTCTGATCCCTGTCCCCCGCTGGCCACCTTCGATCACCCCAAGATGAGAAGGTGGAGCGGTGAGCTTCTCAGCGCTTCATGACCCCGAGCGGCGGGCGTTTGCCAGCGACAACTATTCGGGCGCGCATCCCGACGTCCTCGCCGCGGTCGTCGCCGCCAACGACGGCCACCTCCCGCCCTACGGCGACGACGTCTACACCGCCGCTCTGCGCGACGTGATCCGGGAGCACTTCGGTGAGGCGGCCGAGATCTATCCGGTGTTCAACGGGACCGGGGCCAACGTGGTGGGTTTGTCGGCGGTACTTCCCCGTGCGGGTGCCGCGGTGGCACCGATCGGCGCACACATCAATACCTCCGAAGGTGCCGCCCCCGAACAGATCTCCGGTATCAAGATTCTCGGCGTCCATACCGACGACGGGAAACTCGCACCCGCCGACATCGTGGCGTGGGCGCCCGATCGGGGCAACGAGCAGCGGGCCCAGCCGCACGCAGTGAGCATCAGTCAGACCACCGAGTTGGGGACGGTGTACGAGGTGGACGAGATCGCGGCGCTCTGTGCCACCGCACACGACCTCGGACTCGCCGTGCACGTCGACGGTTCCCGGTTGTGGAATGCATCGGCCGCCCTCGGACGACGTTTTCGCGAGTTCACCACCGAGGTGGGAGTCGACGTGGTGAGTGTCGGTGGCACCAAGAATGGCGCACTTGCTGCCGAGGCCGTGGTGGTGCTCAACCCGGAACGCGTGACGGGAGTGGGCTCTCTGCGAAAGTCCGCGACCCAGTTGTGCAGCAAGATGCGCTTCATCTCGGCGCAATTCCTGGCCCTGTTCGACGACGATCTCGGCCTGCGAAATGCGCTGCACGCCAACGCCATGGCTGCGCGGCTGCGGACCGCACTGGAGGATGCAGTGGTCTCCGGGCGTCTACCCGGGTTGACGTTCGCACAGCCCACCGACTCCAACGTCGTCTTCGCGCGGCTGCCCGTCGACATCGCAGACCGGATCCGCGAGCGCGTTCACTTCTACGACTGGAATCGCGAGGCCGGCGAGGTTCGCTGGATGACCGCCTGGGACACCAGCCCCGATGACGTCGACAGGTTTGTCGACGTCATCGCGCGGAGCTTCGGGAATCGCTGACCGATCACTCACTCACCAATCCTCGTCGGATGCCGGTCGGGTTATCAGTTCGATCGGCACGATGAAGGCGATACCGACGTCAAACGGTGCCACCCCCCACTCGCGTAGCGCGTCTACGGTGAGCGATGCTGCTTCCCACCTGGCTTCGGGCGACAGCGTCGCCACCAGTGTCGTCCGGTCCGGCTCGGAGGCTGCCTCACCCCACTTCCCACACGTCGGTGGCGGCGAGGCCGAGATCACCGAGTACGTCCAGGCGTTCGTTGTCGAAGTGCTCAGCAGCACAGCAGGCCCGTTGAAATGAGGATTCGGCCCGGGGCCGACGACGACCACCTCGCCACGCGTCTGGGCGCCCTCGGCTGCGCGGGCGATGAACTTCTCGACCTCATCCCATCCGCTCCCATCCCGCGAAGCGCCGGGCTTATCCTGCGTCGCTTCGGCTACCGGAACCAATGTGATGAACACGTGCGAGCCGAGGGTTGCGCCCCTGCGGTGAGAGAACGCGATCGTCTTGGCCACACAGAGAACCTTGCTGCCAGGATCGAAATCCGCGGATTCTCGATGGTGTGCGGGAGCGAACCGGTCTACGGACACGGCGCCCGAACAGAGCAATTCTTCGAGTTCGTCGGAATCCTCGAGGATGGGCATTTTCCACAGCGACGCCTCACCGTTACGCCAAAGGCGGACGTAGCCGTTGATGGTGGGCCCCACCGCGACACGTGCGGCGCGACGAAAATCGAAGTCCTCAGCTCGTGCGCGTTCTGAGCGTCTGGTCTTTCTCACACCGGTCATGAATCCCCCGTCTCAGGTCAGTGGACTCATCCTTGCCCGTCGCAGCCACGCATTGCGCGGACGCTCACCGATTGTGGATAGCTCGATCCGCCGGCACGCTGTTGTGCACAACCGGCCAGAGAAACCATCGTGCCGCGCAACCCCGTGCTCGAGGACTAACGGATAACTAGATTCCGTCGGATCGCGGATCATCGGATTGCGATTTCCGCGTTGCGTCGCGCCGATGATGGCGCAGGTCGCCGCGGTGATGGGCCGGCTCGGCCACCGCGCGCGTCCCCAGGTTTACTGCTCGGCGTCGGTGCCGTAGGTGACGAGGAGCGGCGCATGATCGGAACGGCGGTCTGCGCGCGACGATTCTTTGTCCACGACAACGCTTCTGGCCGCGCGCGCGAGTCCCGGTGTGGCCAGCTGGTAATCCACTCGCCAGCCGACGTCGTTGTCGAAGGACTGCCCCGCCCAACTCCACCAGGTCAGCGGGCCGGGGCGCTGCCCGTAGACGCTCCGCACTACGTCGACCAGTCGCCGCGTACCCAGGATCGAATCGAACCACTGCCGGTCCTCGGGCAAGAAGCCGTCCATGGTTCGGGCGGCACGCCAGTTGGTCACGTCGTGTTGAGTGTGCGCGATGTTGAGATCGCCGAGGAGCAGGAACTCCCGGCCGCTTCTGCGCGCAGCGAGCCTATTGCGATTCACCTCGTGGCCGAAAGCATCGAGGAACCGCCGCTTACGTGCGTATTTCATCCCGCCGTCGGGTGGTTCGCGCATCGATCCGGGCCGCTGGAGGTGGGCGGGGAGTCCACCCTTGGGAAGGTAGAGGCAGGCAACCGTCACGGGCCGATCGGCGAGATCGACCTCGATGTACCGGCCCTGGGCGGCGAACTCTGCGAGTCCGCGTGCGCGGGGCGGGTGGGTTGCCCACGCACGCACCGCGCACGCAGGCGATTTGGTCAGGATGGCGACGCCGTTCCGGCCGGCCACGGTGCCGACGTCAATAGCTGCCGAGTATCCGGGGAACTCCCCCACTTGCGCAGCAGTACAACGAAGTTCCTGAAGCGCGAGCACATCCGGCGATCGCGCGGACAGCCAGCCGTCGAATCCGCGACGACGCGCCGCCCGGATTCCGTTGACGTTGTAGGACGCCACAGTGAACGTATCGGCACCGCGGCTGCCCACGTCGGGCACGGTGCCTTCGACCTCGGTGACAGGTCTGATCGAGGGTGCAGCGCTCACCCGCTGTGGGTACCGACGTTGATGACCCGCCCGTCGGAGTCGCGATAGAAGAACCGGGTCACGCCCCATGGCTCGTCGGTGAGCGGATGGACGATCTCCACTCCGGCATTCGTCGCTCGCAAGAGCGCCTCGTGAACGTCGTCGACGAAAACAGAAACGTCGGGGTTGATCGGCGCGGATGCATCCTCGGTCATCACACTCAGTTGATGTCCGTAGTCGTCGCCGAGAGTGACGATCCACCCATGATCCATGAGTACGCGCATCCCGAGCACCTCGGTGTGTTCGGTCACCGACCGCCGGAGATCCGACACGGTCAGGTTGGGGACCACTCGATCGACATGCACGCGTCCAGTCTCTCATCGATACCTGACACGGCGGTGACGCCGGCCATGCTAAGCACCCGCACACGTCACTCGGTGGTGGGTTCGCTTCGTCTGCTCACTTGTACTTCGAGACGACGTCAGCGACGAGCTGCTGCCCCGTGACGCGTTGCCCCGACTCGTTGTACCACCGAGGGGCGCCGTATGCGGTGGTGTGTTGGCCATCGTAGAGATACCCGCGCAGCCATGCGGGCGCTTGAGCATAGGCCTGCCAGAAGCCGGCGTTCCACCAGTTCTCTTGAGCCTGAGCTGCTTCCTGACCGTCGAGTTGCGCGATCATATCGGCAAACCATGCCGACGCACCCTCCACACTGACGTTGAAGGCACGGACCTTGTCGGCGGCGATGCGCCACGGTGAGTCCCACGGCGCCGAGGTGATCGCGTCGACCGGGTTGGCGATCTCGTACACATCAACACCCGGGAGCCACGGTTTGTGCTGACCGTCGAGGCCGAACCCGAAGGAGGGCAAACCATACGAAACACCTGCCGCGCGAGCAGGATTGGCAATGTTTACCACCGCGAGAACCTCGCAGTCCGCATACTGCCCGTGAGCTTTGGCGTCCATGAAATCCGAGACCACCAGAGCGCCAAGACTATAGCCGCTTATCACCACCAGGTTCGGGGTGGCGCGGATCGCGGCAGCCAGATTGGCGACACCTTGTCGTCGCGACTCCGCCTCCGACACACCGGAGACGTCTCCGTACGGGTTGAAGCAAGCGATGGATGCCGGATACGCGAGGTCGACGTGTTCCACACTACCACCGAGTATTCCGGCCGCGATGTTGAGCATGTTGCCCGGATTGCCCGGATGTTCTCCTGTGCCGCATACGGTGATGTAGGTGATCATGACGCCTCCCCGCTGAGCAGGCCGAGTTGTGGGCCCGTGAGATCAGGGTAGAAATCGCAGGTGCGCCGATCAATCCGCTGAACACAGGACGGCACACGGTGGCCCGGTACCCGTGATCACGCTGCTCATAGCCCGGAACGACCTCGGGTCCGGTGATCACTCGAGCACGAACACCGGTATCAGACGGTCTGTCTTCGTCTGATACTCCGCGTACGGCGGGAACGCCGCGACGGCCAGCTCCCACCAGTGGGCGCGCTCGTCGCCCTCGACCTCACGTGCAGTGAGCTCGTACACCTTGTCGCCGTCCTGGGCGGTGACCTGCGGGTGCGCCTTCACGTTGTGGTACCAGGCGGGGTGCTCAGGCGCGCCCCCCTTGGACGCGACCATCGCGTACTTACCGTTCTCTTCAACCCGCATGAGCGGCGTGTACCGCTTCTTGCCCGACTTCGCGCCGGTGGTGGTGAACAACACGACCGGACGGTCGGCGACCTGCACACCGTCGGTGGTCCCCTGTTCGAGAATCTTCTTGGTCTGGTCGCGTACCCACTCGCTCGGGCTCAGTTCCGGTTGTTCACTCATAGCGCGCACAACGCGCAGCACGTACAAGTGATTCCCGGCGCCGCGCTTCGGTCACGAGTGGTAGGGATGGAAGAGAACCCACTGCGGAAGGACCCGTGACATGGCCATTGCCACCATCAACCCGGCGACCGGAGAGACCGTCCGGGAATTCGAGTCGCTCACCGACGCGGAGGTCGACGCGGCCCTCGACCGCGCGGTGCGCAGCTTCAGTGACTACCGCACCACCTCATACGAGCAGCGCGCCGCGTGGCTTCACGCGACTGCCGATCTCCTCGAGGCCGAGGCAGACGTCGTCGCCGCGATGATGACCGAGGAGATGGGCAAGACTCTCGCCTCAGCGAAGGCAGAGACACTGAAGTGCGCGAAGGGTTTTCGCTACTACGCCGACCATGGGGAGGCCATGCTCGCCGACGAGGCGGCCGACGCGGCGGCGGTGGGCGCGAGCCGTGCCTACATGCGTTACCAGCCGCTCGGTGTGGTGCTGGCGGTGATGCCGTGGAATTTCCCGCTCTGGCAGGCCGTCCGCTTCGCCGCGCCTGCGCTGATGGCAGGCAACGTCGGCATTCTCAAGCACGCTTCCAACGTGCCGCAGTCGGCTCTCTACCTTGAAGACGTCCTACGCCGTGCAGGCCTCCCGGACGGGTGCTTCCAAACGCTCCTGATCGGATCGAGCATGGTGGAGCCGATCCTGCGCGATCCCCGGGTCGCCGCGGCAACGCTGACCGGCAGCGAACCGGCAGGCAGGTCCGTCGCCGCGATCGCCGGTGACGAGGTCAAGCACACGGTCCTCGAACTCGGTGGCAGCGACCCCTACGTCGTCATGCCCAGCGCCGACATCGCGCAGGCGGCGAAGACCGCGGTGACCGCCCGCGTACAGAACAACGGCCAATCCTGCATCGCGGCAAAACGATTCATCATCCACACCGATGTCTACGACGAGTTCGTCGATGCCTTCACCGACGGTTTCCGCTCCCTGGTCGTCGGAGATCCGACCGACGACGCCACCGACGTCGGGCCGCTGGCAACCGAGCAGGGCCGCACCGACCTCGAAGAGCTCGTCGACGATGCCGTCGGCAAGGGTGCGAAGGTCCTGATCGGTGGTGCCCGCGTGAATCGGGCGGGCTGGTTCTACGAGCCGACGATCCTCGCCGACATCACCGACGAGATGGACATCTACTCCGCCGAGGCCTTCGGCCCGGTTGCTGCGCTGTATCGCGTCGACAACATCGACGATGCGATCGCGATCGCCAACGACACCACGTTCGGTCTCGGCGGAAACGCCTGGACCGCCGATCCGGCCGAACAGGAGCAATTCATCGACCGGATCGAATCGGGTCAGGTGTTCATCAACGGCATGACCACCTCGTACCCCGAACTCGGCTTCGGCGGGATCAAGCGGTCCGGTTACGGACGAGAACTGACCTCACATGGCATCCACGAGTTCTGCAACATCAAGACCGTGTGGATCGCCTGAGCAGCGGTTGGTTCGTCTCACCGCGGCAAGGCCACGCGGTACCGACGTGCGAGGAGATCGTAGGCTTGACGTGTGGTTGATCTCGCATATGTCATCGCAGGTTCGGAAGCCACCGGCGGTGCCGGTCTGCAAGTCGATCTGAAGACCTTTCAGGAACTCGGTGTCTACGGAGTCGGCACGATCACGTGCATCGTCTCCTTCGATCCGAAAGCCGGCTGGGCACACCGATTCGTACCCATCGACCCCCAGGTGATCGCCGATCAGATCGAGGCCGCGACCAGTGCTCACGATCTTGACGTGGTAAAGGTCGGAATGCTCGGCACCCCGGCAACGATCGACGTGGTCGCCGACGCGTTGGCGGGACAGACCTGGCGGCACGTGCTGGTCGACCCGGTGCTCATCTGCAAGGGTCAGGAACCCGGTGCCGCGCTCGACACCGACACCGCCCTGCGGGAGAAGATCATCCCATTGGCGACGGTGGTGACCCCGAACCTGTTCGAGGCTCAGGTGCTGTCGGGCATGGACGAGATCAGCAGCGTCGACCAGCTGGCCGAGGCGGCCAAACGCATCGCCGACCTGGGGCCGCGCTACGTGATCGCCAAGGGCGGAGTCGAGTTGCCGGGCGACGATGCGGTCGACGTGCTCTACGACGGTGACGAGGTGACGGTGTTCGCCGCGCCCAAGGTCGGGTCCGAACGCGTATCGGGCGCCGGCTGCACACTTGCCGCCGCCATCACGGCCGAACTCGCCAAGGGCTCCGACGTGCGCGACGCGGTCGCCTTCGCCAAGGAGTTCACCACCGCCGGCATCAACGGACGCGTGAGCGCTCACACCCCGTTCGACACGGTGTGGCAGGGCGCCTACGTCGATCAGCTCGCGGAGCCGCAACCGGAGTAGGGGCGCGGTGGGGTCGGCGTCGTCACGCTGAGACGTCAGTCCTGCGTGACCCGCCCGCCGTCGACATGCCAGCGCGTGTCGACCCGCACCTTCTCCAACATCCGGCGGTCGTGGGTGACGAGCAGCAGTGCACCGTCGAACGAGTCGAGCGCCGATTCGAGTTGTTCGATCGCGGGCAGGTCGAGGTGGTTGGTGGGTTCGTCGAGCACGAGAACGTTGACCCCCCGCGCCTGCAGCAATGCCAAGGCCGCGCGGGTGCGTTCACCCGGCGACAGGTCGCCGACGGCACGATCGACGTGATCGGCCCGGAGTCCGAACTTGGCCAGCAGCGTGCGCACCTGCTCGGTGGAGAAGTCCGGGACGAGCTCCTCGAACCGCTCGGCGAGCGGGCGCGGACCGGTGAATTGTCCGCGCGCCTGATCGATCTCGCCGATCGCCACACTCGCGCCGAGACTCGCCGTCCCCTCGTCGGGTTCGACGGCGCCGGTGAGCAGACGCAGAAGCGTCGACTTTCCCGCGCCGTTGGGTCCGGTGATCCCGATCCGTTCACCCGCGTTGACCTGAAGCGACACCGGACCCAGAACGAAATCTCCCTGCCGCACAACAGCATTGGAGAGCGTCGCAACCACCGAACTCGACCGCGGCGCGGAACCGATGGTGAATTCCAGCACCCACTCCTTGCGAGGTTCGGCGACCTCCTCTAGCCGGGCGATGCGACTTTCCATCTGGCGCACCTTCTGCGCCTGTTTCTCGCTGGACTCGCCGGCCGCCCGTCGGCGGATCTTGTCGTTGTCGGGTGCCTTGCGGATGGCGTTGCGCACACCCTGACTCGACCACTCTCGTTGGGTCCGCGCCCGGGCCACCAGGTCGGCCTTCTTCTCGGCGAACTCCTCGTATTCCTCGCGTCGATGTCGCCGTGCAACCTCACGCTCCTCCAGGAAACTCTCGTAGCCCCCGTTGTAGACGGTGTTGGTGTGCTGTGCCAGGTCGAGTTCGACCACCCGAGTCACGCAGCGCGCCATGAACTCCCGGTCGTGGCTGACGAGTACCACGCCGCCACGCATCCCGCTGACCACCTCCTCGAGCCGCGATAGGCCATCGAGATCGAGATCGTTCGTGGGCTCGTCGAGCAGAACCACGTCGAAACGCGAACACAACAACGCCGCCAACCCCACTCGGGCCGCCTGGCCGCCGGACAGCCCGGTCATGAGGGCGTCTTCGGGTGCGATGGTGCCGGTCCGCAGGCCGAGGTCGGCGAGTACTGCGGGCAGCCGCTCGTCGAGATCGGCGGCGCCGGTGGCCAGCCAGTGATCCAGTGCCGCGGAGTACACCTCCGCCGGATCCTGCGCGCCGGCGTCCAACTCGTCGTTCGCCAGCGTGGCGGCTGCGGCGTCCATCGCTTGCGTGGCCGCAGCGCATCCGGTGCGTCGCGCGACATACTGCGCCACCGTCTCCCCTGGCACCCGGTCGTGTTCTTGAGGCAGCCATCCCACGAAGGCGTCGGCCGGCGCACGGGTGACCGAACCCTCCAGCGGAGCGAGGTCACCGGCCAGCACAGCGAGCAGGGTGGACTTTCCCGCGCCGTTCGCGCCCACGACCCCCACCACGTCGCCGGGCGCGACCGTCAGGTCGAGGTGATCGAACAGGACACGATGGGCATAGCCACCGGCGATGTCCTTGGCGACGAGCGACGCGGTCATGCCCACATCGTCGCATCCGGGCCCGGAGGAATCGATCACCGGCCGCACTGCCACACTCTGCGGCTGGTTGCGTCAGACCTGTCTTATGCCGGGCTCGTGAGCTGAATCAGGTTGCCGCAGGTGTCGTCCAGAACGGGAAGGACGCAGCCGGGATACCGTCGGCAGCGAGCGCGGCCGTATAGGCCATGGCTGCCGGGTGCTGATTGGGCTCCAACAGCAGCTCCGGGCCATCGGGTGCATCCGGACCCACCACGGTCAACCACCGGAACTCACCCATGCGCCAACGTTCGGTGATCTCACGTAGCGGCCCGGTGTGCAGGGAGAGCACAACCGTTCAGTTCCAGAGACCAGACGGGGACCAACAAAGCAAGCACGAGACACGACGAGGCCCCGGCGAGAAATATGCTCTCGCCAGGGCCTTTACGTCGGGCTGACAGGATTTGAACCTGCGACCACTTGACCCCCAGTCAAGTGCGCTACCAAACTGCGCCACAGCCCGTTGCCCTCGAGAGGGCCTCGACAAGATTAGCCGAACGCCTACCGCAGAGGCCAATCGCCTGCTCGGTGTGTCCGGCGCCGGCTCACTTCGGCGCGGCCTGCTTGTTTTTGAACCACATCCATCCGCCCGTGACCAGCAGCGCCCCGACCAGCGAGCCGATGATGCCACTCGGCCGGAATGCCAGACCGTCGCCGCTGAGCAGGCTGATCAGCAGGCCACCGATGAACGAACCGACCACACCGGCCACGATCGCGAGTACCCAGTCGGTGTTGAACATGCCCTTACCGAGAATGAGTTGGGCCACCCAGCCGATGGCCATTCCGAACACGATGAGAGCGAGGATCAGCATTGCGCAAGTATAAGTGGGTGCCGCTCAGCGCTTACGGCGGTCCCGCTTGTCCCGGACCCGCACGTTGATGCGCACCGGTGACCCGTCGAAGTTGAACTGCTCACGCAACCGTCGCTCCAGGAAACGTCGGTAACCGGCCTCCAAGAATCCTGTGGTGAACAGCACGAAGGTCGGCGGCCGCACGGCGGCCTGCGTCGCGAACAGCACCCGCGGCTGCCGACCTCCCCGCAGCGGCGGCGGGTTGGCCGCGATCACGTCCTTGAGCCAGTTGTTGAGCGGACCGGTGGAGATGCGTTTGTCCCATGAGTCCAATGCGCCCTCAAGGGCGGGCACCAGCTTCTGCACCGACCGTCCGGTCATCGCCGAGATGTTGACCCGACGCGCCCACGGCACCCGCGCGAGCTCGCGGTCGATCTCCTTGTCGAGCTGGTAGCGGCGGTCCTCGTCGACCAGATCCCACTTGTTGAAGGCGATCACCAGCGCGCGGCCGGTGTCGATGATCAGCGAGAGCACCCGCAGGTCCTGCTCGGTGATCGGCTGCGACGCGTCGATCAGCAGGATGGCCACCTCGGCGGCTTCCAGTGCCGACCGCGTACGCAGCGACGCGTAGTACTCGTGTCCGCTGGCCGTGTGCACCTTGCGCCGCAAGCCCGCGGTGTCGATGAACAGCCACGGCCTGCCGTCGAGCTCCACCACCTCGTCCACCGGGTCGACGGTGGTGCCGGCGACATTGTCGACCACCGACCGTTCCGATCCGGCCAGCTTGTTGAGCAGCGAACTCTTGCCCACGTTGGGCTTGCCCACCAACGCCACGCGTCGCGGGCCGCCGAGGGTGGCCGTGTCCTCACGCGGGGTCTCCGGAAGCGTCGAGAGAATCACGTCGAGCAGGTCACCCGAGCCGCGACCGTGCGCCGCCGACACCATGTGCGGTTCGCCGAGTCCGAGCGACCACAGCGACGCGGCCTCGGCCTCCATCCGTTCACTGTCGACCTTGTTGGCCACCAGGATCACCGGCGTCTTGGAGCGGCGCAGCACCCGGGCCACGGCTTCGTCGGTAGCGGTCGCCCCCACCGTCGCGTCCACCACCAGGACGATGGCGTCGGCGGTGCGCATGGCGAGTTCGGCCTGAGCGGCGATGGCCTGCGCCATCCCCTTGGCGTCGGGTTCCCATCCGCCGGTGTCCACCACGGTGAACCGGCGGCCCACCCACGACGCCGTGTACGACACACGATCGCGAGTGACACCCGGGATGTCCTCGACCACCGCTTCGCGGCGCCCGAGGATACGGTTCACCAACGTCGACTTTCCGACGTTGGGCCGCCCGACGATGGCCACCACCGGCATGCGCTCGGCGCCACCCTCATCGTCGGCGAGGTCGAAATCTCCTACTTGCCAATCGGATTCGTCCGACCAGGTGCCGTCGCCGGGCTGCGCGGCCAGCTCGCCCGACGAGAAGTCGCTGTCACTGTCGCTCACGCGGTCTCTCCGGTTCGTGCGTGGACCAGTCCGACGAGTTCGTCGAGCACCTGGTCGAGGGTCAGGTCGCTGGTGTCCACGATCGTGGCGTCCGCGGCGGGACGCAGCGGGGACACCGTGCGAGTGGAATCGAGGTGGTCGCGCCTGTTGACGCTCTCGAGGACGGCCTCCAAGACACTGTCGCGTCCGGCCGCCCGGTTCTGCAGGTGCCGACGCTGGGCACGCGCCTCGGGGCTGGCGGTGAGGAAGATCTTCACCTGCGCGTCGGGGAACACCACGGTCCCGATGTCGCGTCCCTCCACCACCACAAAGTCGTTCTCGGCGTGACGGCGTTGCAGGGCAACCATTTTCGTGCGTACTTCGGGCACCGCGGACACCGCCGACACCGCCGCGGTCACCTCGTCACCACGGATCGGCCCGGACACGTCGACCCCGTCGAGATACACGCGAGAGCCGCCGTCGTCTGCCGGCCGCAGCTCGATGTCGGCGCCGGACACCACCGCGGCGACCCCCGCCACATCGCCGGGGTCCACTCCGGCGTCGAGCACCGCGAGCGTCGCCGCCCGGTACATCGCACCGGTGTCGAGGTAGTGCGCACCCACCCGGTCGGCGAGACGCTTGGAGACCGTCGACTTCCCGGTTCCCGCAGGCCCGTCGATCGCGATCACCCGCCCACATCCGCCGGTCACGACGCCGCCACCGGTCACAACCCCACCGCCTTGTAGAGCGAGCCCACCTCGTCACGACCAAGGACCCGCAGGCTGCCGGGTCGCTGTTCGCCGAGCGCAACATTGCCGACGTGGGTCCGCACCAGCGAGGCCACCGGGAATCCGACGGCTTCCATCATCCGGCGCACGATCCGGTTTCGCCCTTCGTGCAACGTGATCCGCACCAACGACTGACCCTCGTTGACGTCGAGGACGGCGAACGAATCCACCGCGACCGGCCCGTCGTCGAGTTCCACCCCGTCGCGCAGGCTCCGGCCGAGCGCGCGTGGCACCTCACCGCGAACGGTGGCCAGATAGGTCTTGGGCACCTCGTAGGACGGGTGCATCAGCCGATGGGCGAGCTCACCGTCGTTGGTCAACAACAGCAGGCCCTCGGTCTCGGCGTCGAGGCGACCGACGTGGAACAGACGCTGACCGGACATCACGCGTTCGGCCACGATGTCGCCGACGCAGGGTCTGCCCTGGTCGTCGGACATTGTGGACTGCCAGCCCTTGGGTTTGTTGAGCGCGAGATATTGCCGCGTCTCGTCGATGATGACGCGCGCACCGTCGACCCGGATGACCGCGGTGTCGGGGTTGATCCGCAACCCCTGTTCAGTGACCACCTCGCCGTCGACCTCCACCCGCCCGGCCGCGATCATCTCCTCGGCGCCGCGCCGCGAGGCGACGCCGGCCTGGGCGAGCACCTTCTGCAACCGCACCCCATCGGAGACGTACGTGGCGTGCCCGGCCTCGTCGGCGTCGACCGGCGTCTGATGGCGGGCCGGGCGAGCGTTGTTGAGCCGGATACGCCCGGCGGCGGCATCGGGTTGCGAACCGCCCTTGCGGTGCCGCTTCTTCGGGGTCGGCTTCTGTGCGCCCGACTTCTGCGGTGTCGGCTCCTTCGAACCGGAAGGTTGCCCGGCTCCTCCGGCACGGGTCTGCTTGCCGGCAGCGCGTCGCGCCTGCTTCTTACGGGGATCCGGTGTGCCGTCTCGGCCAGCGGTTGCCATGTGTCAGTCCTGGTTCTCGTCGGTGGTGTCGAGGCCCGGGTCGCCCGTCGGCGTGGTCTCGGGTGCATCGATCTCCTTCGAGTCTGACCGCCCACCGCCCAGTTTGGCGAATCGTGGGTCGGCGGAGATCTCCTCGTCGAGGGCATCGATGATGTCGACGTCGGGCAGCAGTGGCGCCAGATCGGGCAGTTCCTCGAGGGAGGCCAACCCGAGGCGTTCCAGGAACATCTCGGTGGTTCCGTATGTGGTGGCGTTGGTCTGCGGGTCGGTTCCGGTCTCGCTGATCAGTCCGCGGGCCACCAGGGTGCGGACCACACCGTCCACGTTGACGCCGCGGATGGCGCTGACCCGGGCGCGACTCACCGGCTGCCGGTAGGCGATCACCGCGAGGGTCTCGAGTGCGGCGCGGGTGAGCTTCGACCGTGCGCCGTCGAGCAGCAACCGTTCCACATAGGGCGCAAACTCGGCGCGGGTGTAGAAGCGCCACCCTTCGCCGGCGAACCGCAGGTCGATGCCGCTGGCCGCCGCGGTCAGATCCGACGCCATCGCGAGCAGCATCGCGTGCACGCGGGAGCGTTCGGCGTCGACGGCATTGGCGAGTTCGTCGGTGGTCGCCGGAGTGTCGACGACGAGCAGGACGGCCTCGAGTGCGGCCCGCAGCCGGTCGTCGTCGAGCGCCATGCCATCGAGTTCCACCCCGTCGGGCGCGATGTCGTCGGACGCGATGTCGTCGGGCGCGATGTCGGCGTCCACGTCGAGCGCGGTCTGGTGGGGTTCTCCGTGATCGGTCATCCGTAGTCCTCGGCCTTGTCGATTCGCAGCTCGTCGGGGTCGCGTTCACCCGTCCAGGACACCCGGAGCTCTCCGAGTGCCTCGGGTTGTTCAAAGGTGATGGCGCGTTCCCGGAACAGTTCGAGCAGGCCCAGGAAACTGCCCACCACCTCGAGTCCCCCGTCGCAGTCGGCGACGAGTTGCGCAAAGGTGAGCCATGCGCCGTGCGCGTGGGTGAGCAGACCGGTGATCCGCCGTGCCTGCGCCGGCACCGACACCCTCTGCACGTCGTGCAGGTGATCGAGTCCGATGGTCGGCACCGGTCGCGGTGTCATCGCCGCCGCGGCGATCTGGGCGAAACCGGCCACATCAACCCCGAGGGTGACCTCGGGCAACAACTCGGTGAACTGCGGCTCCGGCGATACCGCTCGCGGGTAACGCTGCAGGGCGGCGGCCTCGAGTTCCCCGAACAGGGCCGCCACCTGCTTGTACGCCCGATACTGCAGAAGCCTGGCGAACAGCAGGTCACGGGCCTCGAGCAGCGCGAGATCCTCGGGGTCGTCCACCTCGCCGGTCGGGAGCAGACGGGCGGCTTTCAGGTCGAGCAGGGTGGCGGCGACCACCAGGAACTCCGTCGTCTGCTCGAGCCCCATCTCAGGACCCAGTTCACGCGTGTAGGCGATGAACTCGTCGGTCACCAGATGCAGGGCCACTTCGGTCACATCGAGGCGGTGCTGGCTGATCAGGTTCAGCAGCAGGTCGAACGGGCCCTCGAAGTTGGCCAGTTTGACGCGGAATCCGGTCGACGGCGAGGCCCCGTCGTCCCGGGGGTCGGCTTTGTCGGTGGCGACGAGATCAGCGTCGCCGACATCGATCGCGGCGACATCGCTGGGTGAATCGCCGCTCATGCCTGCTTGACGTTGCGCGCGATCACCTCTCGGGCCAGCGCGCGGTAGGCCTTGGCTCCGGTCGATCGTGGCGCCCATGACGTGATCGGTTCCCCGGCGACACTGGTTTCGGGGAATCGCACCGTCCGCGAGATCACGGTGTCGTAGACGGCATCGCCGAACACCTCGACCACCCGGGCCATCACCTCGCGCGAATGCAGGGTCCGCGCATCGAACATCGTCACCAGGATGCCGCCGAGGGTGAGACGGAAGTTCAGCCGGTCGCGCACCTTGTCGATGGTGTCGGTGAGCAGGGCGAGACCACGAAGACTGAAGTATTCGCACTCCATGGGGATGATCACCGTGTCGGCGCACGCGAGGGCATTCACGGTGAGCAATCCCAGCGACGGCTGACAATCGATGAGTACGACGTCGTAGCGGTCGAGGACGGGATGCAGCACCCGCCCCAGCGCCTGCTCGCGTCCCACCTCGCTGACGAGCTGGATCTCGGCCGCCGAGAGGTCGATGTTGGACGGCAACAGGTCGAGGTTGTCCACTCGGGTGCGCATCAGGACGTCGTCGATCGACGCGTGCGGTGGCACCAGCAGGTTGTAGACGGTCTCCTCGAGCTGATGGTGGGGCACGCCAAGGCCCGCCGACAACGCGCCCTGCGGGTCGAGGTCGACGAGCAGCACGCGTCGCCCGTACTCGGCGAGGGCCGCCCCCAGATTGATGGTGGAGGTGGTCTTGCCGACCCCGCCCTTCTGGTTGCACACCGCGATCACCGTGGCGGGGCCGTGCCGGTCGAGCGGGGTGGGTTCGGGCACGTCGCGATAGGGCCGGCCGGTGGGGCCGATCTCGTCGGGATCGTGCTCGGTGTCGTCGCGGTCGGCCACCGGCGACACCTCGATGCGGTACTGATCGTCGGCATGAGTCGACGGACCGCGCGGTGTGATCGGGCTGCTCACGTCGTCCGCTTCTCCCTCCCCGAGTAGACCGTGTCGTCATCGGTGTCGTGACCTGGGCCGGATTGCCCGACGTCTTGTCCAGCGTAGTGCGTCGTTTCTCTCACCCCGTGGTGCATCGCCGAGAGCGCGCCGCCCGATCGCGTCGCCTGATCGCGTCGGGGAGTCACCGGGCGCGCGGATGGGTGGTGGCATACACCTCGCGCATCGTGTTGACCGTGACGAGCGTGTAGACCTGCGTCGTGGTCACCGACGCATGCCCGAGCAGTTCCTGCACCACCCGCACGTCGGCGCCGCCGTCGAGAAGATGCGTGGCGAAGCTGTGGCGCAGTGTGTGCGGCGACACCGTAGTGGTGATCCCGGCGCGAGACGCCGTGTCGGCGAGTACCTGCCAGGCACCCTGCCGGGTGAGCCTGCCGCCTCGCGCGTTGAGGAACAGCGCGGGCGTCGAGCGGCTCACCAACGCCGGCCTGGCGCGGACGAGGTAGGCGTCGACGGCGGTGGCCGCCGGACCGCCGACCGGGACGAGGCGTTGTTTGCCGCCCTTGCCGCGCAGCAGGACGGTCAGCGCGTCGAGATCGAGGTCGTCGAGGTCGAGGGACGTGGCCTCCGAGATCCGCGCGCCGCAGCTGTAGAGAAGTTCGAGCAGCGCTCGGTCGCGCAACGCCCGCGGATGATCGCCCCGGGCGGCCTCGTCGAGCAGCGACAGCACGTCGTCGACCGAGAGGGCTTTCGGGAGCCTTCGGGCCGGTCGCGGTGGCCGTACCGCGACGGCGACGTCGGTGGCCACGATCCCCTCGGCTGCGGCGAACTTGTGAAAGCCTCGGGTGGCCACGAGGGTTCGTGCCACCGAACTGTCCGCCAGTGGCGCAGCGCCCGAGGCCTCGTCGCCGCGTCGCAGTTCGACGAGGAATTCGCGGACATCGTCCTCGGTGACCTCGGCGAGGCTGTTGATGCCGCGGCTGTGCAGGTACCGCTGATAGCGGTCGAGGTCGCGTCCGTAGGACGCGAGCGTGTTGGCCGCCATGCCACGTTCGACGGTCAGGTGGTCGAGGTAGCGCGAGACGTCGTCGCCGACACGCGCTTTCACCGTGTTCACCCGTTCCGTCGTTCCCAGAGGGCGGTGGGCCGGTCGGGCCAGGGCGCCTCGGGGGTGCGCAGCGTGAGATCCCGGTGTGCCGCGGCGGCGGCGGCGAGGATGCCGGCCACGCTCGTCGCGTTGACGATCTCCCCGTTCATGACCATCGTGAGCGCGTCGCCGAGGCGCACCCATTCCAGCGACATGTCGGCTTCCTCGTCGTGACGCGCTGCCGCAGGCACTTCGTGCAGACCGGTCGCGCGGAACAGTCGCAGTGCCTCGTCGGTGAATCCCGGCGAGAGCACGAGGTCGACGAGGACGTCCCAGTGATCGGCGCGCAGATCTGTCTCCTCGCCGAGTTCGCGTTGCGCCGCTTCCAACGGCGATTCGTCGGATGCCTTGTCGAGCAGTCCCGCGGGAAGTTCGAGCAGACGCCGCCCCACCGGGTGCCGGTACTGCCGCACCATCGCCAGGCGGTCGGCGGAATCGAGCGCCACGATGGCGACCGCGCCGAAATGCTCGACCACCTCGCGCTGGGCCTGGCGACCGCCGGGCATCGTGACGTCGTCGACGCGCAGCGCGAGGATGGCGCCCTCGTAGACGGTGGTGCTCGACCGTACGGTGAATTCGTGCGGTGCGTCGGCGCTCTCCGACGGGCTCAAGCGCCGCGTTCCTCGTCCTCGAACTCGGCGCCGACCGTCACCGGAGGCGGATCGTAGTCGCCGAGGTCAACCGGAAGCCGTTCGGCTGCTTTGTATTTCAACGCGGCATCAATGAACGACCGAAACAGCGGGTGGGGCCGGGTGGGGCGGCTCTTGAGCTCCGGGTGCGCCTGGGTGCCCACCAGGAAGGGATGCACCGACTGCGGATACTCGACGAACTCCACGAGGTGCCCGTCGGGTGAGGTGCCCGAGAACTCCAGTCCGGACGCGGCGATCTTGTCGCGGTAGGTGTTGTTGACCTCGTAGCGGTGACGATGGCGTTCGGACACCTCGGTGGTGCCATACGCCTCCGCGACGACGCTGCCCTCCCGCAGGACGGCCGGGTAGGCCCCGAGTCGCATGGTGCCACCGAGATCGGCCTCACCGGCCACGATCTCGGCCTGGTCGGCCATCGTCGAGATCACCGGATGCGGTGTGTCGGGATCGAATTCGGCGGAACTCGCCCCGTCGAGTCCGGCCGAGCGGGCGGCCTCGATGACGATGCACTGCAGGCCCAGGCACAGACCCAGCAGCGGAATACCGCGGCGGCGCGCATAACGGATCGCACCCACCTTGCCCTCGATGCCGCGGATGCCGAATCCGCCCGGGATGAGCACACCGTCCACATCGCTCAGGGCTGCCTGCGCGCCGGCGTCGGTGGCGCATTCGTCCGACGGCACCCATTTGATCTCGGCACGTGCCCGCCACGCGAATCCGCCCGCACGGATCGCTTCTGTCACCGACAGGTAGGCGTCCGGCAGGTCGACGTACTTGCCCACGAGGGCGATTCGCACGGACTCGCGGGGTTCGTGGACGCGGTTGAGCAGTTCACCCCACTCGGTCCAGTCGACGTC
The DNA here is from genome assembly GCF_053588635.1 of Gordonia sp. NPDC003425. Taxonomy (NCBI): domain Bacteria; kingdom Bacillati; phylum Actinomycetota; class Actinomycetes; order Mycobacteriales; family Gordoniaceae; genus Gordonia; species Gordonia sp. NPDC003425. The sequence continues at coordinate 115,076 of NZ_JBSFQI010000012.1, forward strand.
GCGGAACGGCAGCCCCAGCTTGCGCACCACATACGCGTCGAGTTGCTCGCTGTGCAGCACCTTGGGAATGTCGTAGATCGACCGCGCATCGGGGGTGGAGATCACACCGTCGATGTCGACGTCGCACATCAGCGCGATCTTCTTCTTGAGGGCTTCGGGGACGTCGCGGTCGCACCTCAGGATCAGGGCGTCGGGTTGAATACCGACGTTGCGCAGCGCGGCCACCGAGTGCTGGGTGGGCTTGGTCTTGAGCTCGCCCGACGGCGCGAGATACGGCACCAGCGAGACGTGCAGGAAGAACACGTTGTCGCGCCCCACGTCGTGGCGGATCTGCCGCGCGGCCTCGATGAACGGCAACGACTCGATGTCGCCGACGGTGCCGCCGATCTCGGTGATCACCACGTCTGGTGACTCGCCGTCGTCGCCGGGTTCCCGCATCGCGAGCACCCGGGACTTGAGTTCGTCGGTGATGTGCGGGATCACCTGGACGGTCTCCCCCAGGTACTCGCCGCGTCGCTCCTTGGCGATCACCGTCGAATACACCTGTCCGGTGGTCACATTCGCCGACTGCGACAGGTTGCGGTCGAGGAAGCGTTCGTAATGTCCCACATCGAGGTCGGTCTCGGCGCCGTCCTCGGTGACGAACACCTCACCGTGCTGGAACGGATTCATGGTGCCCGGGTCCACATTGAGATAGGGATCGAGCTTTTGCATGGTCACCCGGAGACCGCGAGCGGTGAGCAACTGCCCCAGGCTCGACGCCGTCAATCCCTTACCGAGTGACGACGCGACTCCGCCCGTCACGAAAATATGTTTGGTGCCCGCATGCACGTGGCGCAGTGGTCGCAAAACGCGTGTCTCCCGTCGGCCGGATCAGGTTGCACAACCTTCTCACCTACGGGACTCCAGGGTAACACCCACGGCACCGTCTGGGCGCCGCCACACCGTGCAGGAGCGAATGTCAGGCGGCCGGGCCGCCGCCGGGTGACGGTGCGGGCACGGTGATCGCCTTGGCCCCCGGGCCGGTGCCGTACGCCCCGGTGCGGCCGTCGCTCTCGGCGTTCAGGGCGAGAACCGTGGTGATCTGACCCATCTGTTGGTCGACGTTGTCGACCGTGGACACCGCATCGTTGAGGGAGGGATCGCCGCGGATGACCCCGATGGGCGAACCCTGCGCGGCCGAGCCGCTGCGGCCGACCACCGCCCCGCCCTGCGCGCGAGCGGTCATGGCCGCGGCCAGGCGCGCGACGAGTTGGCCCTGTGCGCCCGAGTCGGCCGGAAATGCGCCGCCGGTGACGAAGACGACGAGATCTGCGGGCCGCACCGTGTTGCCCGCGTAGCCGATGAAGCCTCCGTCGCGCAGCGCCTGCAGTCCGGTGCCGCGGTCGCCGGCCGACACCGATGTCTGGCCGGCACGCTCGAGCAGCAGCGCGCCGAGCAGATCTCCGGCGCGCCCACCGGAATCCACGAGTTCGGCGCGGAGCGAGACACCCGGCGGGATGGTCTGATCGACGATGGTGCCGAGTTGTTCGGCCTTCTGATCGCCGAGGAGTTGCGGGGTGAGGCCCACCTGGCCGCTGACGGTGCCGCCGGCGCCGACAATGAGCTTGCGGATCGCGTCCACATCACCGTCGGAGGCATTCGGCACGGTCACCACCAGCACCGACTGGCCGCGCAACTGATTGGCGACCAGCCTGCCGGCGACAGCGGTGGTGAACCCGTTGGCGGTGCTGAGCTGATCACGAAGCCCATCACGTTCCTTCTCCAGCGCACCGACACGATCACGACTCGTTCCGGTCAACGAGTTCATCTGATCGCCGACGAACCCCGACCCGAGGAACAGTCCCAGCGCCAGTGCCAGGAAGACGGCCGCCAGTGAGATGGCGTGCTGTCGGAGGGAGATCATCGCTTACCTGTTCCAGACCTCGTGCGCCCAGGCGATCAGGTGATTCCACTGCGCGACCACCCAGTCGGCGACCTCGGCGCCCGCGCTGGAGAGCATCACCGCGGCGATCACCGCGATGAGCGCGGCGAGGACCACGAAGGCGACCGCCGCGCCGGAGACGCGGCTGCGGTAGAGCGTCGAGACGGCCTTGGCGTCAACGAGTTTCGGTCCCACCTTCAGCCGGGTGAGGAAGGTCGACGGGTTGCTCTCGCGGCGTGACCGGTCGAAGAAGTCATCGAGGGTCCCCCCGTAACCGACGGTGACGATCAGATCGGCGCCGTGGTAGTCGGTGAGCAGCAACGCGAGGTCGGCGGCCGAGCCCGCGGCGGGAAAAGTGGTGGCGCCGATACCGAGGTCCTCGATGCGTTCGAGGCCCGGTGCGTGGCCGTCGGTGTCGGCGGGCAGCACCACCTGTGCACCGCACTTCACCGTCGAGATCTTCATGTCCTCCGGATCACCGACGATCAGCGCCGGCTTGTAGCCCGCCTTGACGAGGGTGTCGGCACCGGCTCCGACACCGACGAGCACCGGGGAGTACTCCTTGATGAACGGTTTGAGCGCACGCAGATCGCTGCCGCGGTCGGGACCGTCGGCGACGATCACGACGTGCTTGCCGGCCACCGACACGTCGATGTCAGGCATCCCGACGCCGTCGATCAGCAGTGGTGATTCGCTGCGGATGAATTCGATGGTGTTGCCGGAGAACGCTTCGAGGTGATCGACCAACCCGGTTTTCGCGTCGATCATCATGTCGGCGATCTCGTGTTCGGACAGTTCGGTGCCACGCGCGAGACGCCGCTCCCCGATGAACAGTCGGTCGTCGTGGACCCGCAGTTTGGCGCCGTCCTTGACGCGCTTGAACACCTCGGGGCCCACGTCGTCGAGCAGCACGATGCCCGAGGCGACGAGCACCTCCGGACCGAGATTGGGGTAGCGGCCGGTGATGGAGGACGACGCGTTGACCACGGCCACCACGTTGGCCTGCACGAGGGCGTCGGCGGTGACCCGGTCGAGGTCGACCTCGTCGAGGATTGCGATGTCCCCCGGGCCGACCCGGTCGAGGAGACGGCGGGTGTTCTTGTCGATCCTGGCGATACCGGACACGCCAGGCAGTTCGTCGGTGTTACGTGCGAGCAGTGCAGGCATCTTCATGCAGCACATGATTGACGCCCGCGGACGCATCTGCGGGGAGGCGCGCCGCATCATTTGCAACTTTTGTCACACGAGTAACAGCTGTTTCGGGCCCGGAGTCAGCCGTTCTTCTCGTTCTCGGCGGTGCTGAGCAGTTCCTCGGCGTGCGCGCGCCCGGTGTCGGACTCACCGAGTCCGGCCAGCATGCGGGCGAGTTCGGCGACGCGTTGGTCGCGGTCGAGGGCACGCACCGAACTGGTCTGGGCTCGCGCACCCGAGGTCGACGATTTGCCGATCACGAGGTGATTGTCGGCGAAGGCGGCGACCTGGGGCAGATGGGTTACCACGATGACCTGATGGGCCCGCGCGAGATCGGCGAGCCGACGTCCGATCTCGACCGCGGCACGTCCACCCACCCCGGCGTCGACCTCGTCGAACACCATCACCGACCCCGAGGTGGGTTCGGCGAGCACCACCTCCAACGCCAGCATGAGTCGCGAGAGTTCGCCGCCCGACGCCGACTTCGCGATCGGCAGCGGGTCGGCGCCCTTGTGCGCGACCAACGCGAACTCGACGTGGTCGGCACCGTCGGTTCCCGCGTGTACCTCGATGCCGTCGACGGTGATGGCCAGGCGGTCGGCGTCGACCGCGGTCTCCGGCGCGACGGTCACCGAGAGCACCGCGTCACCCATGGCCAGGCCGGCAAGCTCAGCGGATACCTTGGCGGCCATCGATTTCGCCGCCTTACGACGCACCGCGCCCAGGTGATGTGCGGCCGACTCGACCGCGGCACGAGCCGATGCGGCCGCGCTTTCGAGTTCGTCGATCGATCCCTGCGGGTCGTCGATCTCGGCGAGCCGGCGCTCGGCGTCGGCCCGCCAGGCGATCACGCCGTCGATGTCGGGAGCGTATTTGCGCACCAGCGCCTTCAACTCGCCCTGCCGGGTGAGCATCTTGTCGAGTTCGTCGGCGTCGGCGGGCAGACCCGACAGGAATCCCGACAATTCCGCACCGATGTCGGTGACCACGGTGAGCGATTCCGAGACGCGGGTGGCGAGGGTGCGCAGTTCGGCGTCGCCGGCCGATTCCAGCAGACCACGCACCTGCCCCAGTGCGTCGATCACCGATCCGGTGTCACCGGCGATCAGGTCGTGCGAACCGGCCGCGGCGGTGCGAATGGACTCGAGATCGGAGAGTCGGCGAATGCTTTCCGCGAGGTCGGAGTCCTCACCGGGTTGCGGGTCGACGGCACCGATCTCGTCGACACCGAATCGCAGCCGGTCGGCTTCCTGCGCGAGTTCGCGATGGTTGGCACGTCTCGCGTCGAGCTCGTCGCGAATCGAGATCCATTCGTCGCGGGCCGTGCGGTAGCCGCGCAGCGCCTTGGCGGCGCGCTCACCGGCGAACGTGTCGAGCGCGGCACGCTGGTGTTCGGGACGCAGCAGCCGGAGCTGGTCGTTCTGGCCGTGAATGGTGAGCAGTGTGCCGGTGAAGCGGCCCAACACCCCCGCCGGCACCGACCGGCCGCCCAGGTGTGCCCGCGAACGGCCGTCGGCGTTCACCGTGCGTACCGCGATCACGGTGTCGTCGTCGTCGAGTTCGGCGCCACTCGACTCGAGGATCTCGGCGACGTCGTCGGCTGTGTCGCTCATCCGGAAACGGCCCTCGACAACGGCTTTGGCGCTTCCCGACCGGACGCGTGCCGCATCAGCCCGCGCACCGGAGAGCAGCCGCAGGCTGGTGACGATCATCGTCTTGCCCGCGCCCGTCTCGCCGGTGAGCACACTGAATCCGGGTGGGAACTGCGCGGCTGCCGAGTCGATGACGCCGAGCCCGGTGATCGACAGCTCTTCGAGCATGCCTACCCCTGCCTCCCCCGCCAGCCGGTCACCGGCAGTTCGAATTTCGTGACCAGGCGATCGGCGAACGGGTCGGAGTCGATCCGGACCCACAGCACCGACCGTTCGCTGCGCACCACCTCGACGCGAGCCCCCGCCGGCACATCGAGGCGCCGTCTGCCGTCACAGAGTGCGATCGCCGAGCGGCCGTCCTTGTCGACCTCCACCGCGATCCGCGACCGCGGGCTGGTGACCATCGGGCGCGCGAAGAGCGCATGAGCATTGCTCGGCACCACCAGTATGGCCTCGAGGTCGGGCCACATCACGGGCCCGCCGGCCGAGAACGCGTACGCGGTGGAGCCCGTCGGAGTGGACACGAGCACGCCATCGGCGCCGAACGCCGACACCGGGCGCCCATCGACCTCGGTGACCATTTCGAGGACACCGCTGCTGGTGCGGTTGAGAATGGCGACCTCGTTGAGTGCCCACGATTGCTGCGGAGAGTCGGGCCGGGCGGGGTCGAGCACCGTCACGTCGAGTGTCATCCGCGGTTCCACGCGATAGTCGCGGGCGATGAGCTGACGCATCACGTCATCGACCCGATTGGCCTCGGCCTCGGCGAGGAAGCCGATGCGTCCCAGGTTGATTCCGAGGACCGGAACGCCGGCGGGGTAGGCCAGTTCGGCGGCCCGCAGGAAGGTGCCGTCGCCGCCGAGGACGATCACGATCTCGCAGCCGACCGCGGAGTCGGGGTCTCCGGAGGTCACCTCCACCGACGCGCCCAGACCGCGCAGTTCGCTCGGATTGACGGGGTGGTTGGGAGGTCGCGCCCGTCCGTGCTCGGCGTCGTCGCGATCTTGGGGATAGGCCTGCAGCCGGTGAGCCGGATTGTCGGCGTGGATGTCGTGGTCGACGATCCGCAGCCGCACACCGGCCTCGGCGCAGTGCCGCGCGATCGCCACGATGGTGCGAGTGACGATCTCCCGGCCGGTGTGGGCCACGACCAGGAATTCCCGCTGACCCGGGATATCACGGTGACCCGGACGAGCGCCGACGGACTCGTTGACCACGTGTGTCCCTTTCCTACGGTCGCTCACCCCGCGTTCAGCGAGGTCCCTGCGCAACGGCGCTCCGAATCATCTCGGACAGATCGGGTTCGTCGTGCGACGAGTCGACCCGGTTACCGACCCTATCGCCCCCCGGCGGTGGTGACGGATCGGGATGGGCCGACGGATCGGGATGCGACAGGTCAGGGCGGTAGGTGAGCCACAGGAAGTACTCGACGTTTCCCGACGGCCCCGGCAGGGGGCTGGCGACGACGCCGCGGGTTATCAATCCCACCTGCGCGGCGGCCCGGGCGACACCCTCCACGGCCTGCTCACGCAGCTGCGGATCCCGCACCACACCACCGGCACCCACCCGATCCTTGCCGACCTCGAATTGCGGCTTGACCATGGGCAGCAGGTCCGCACCCGGATGCACGCAGGCGACGAAGGCGGGCAGTACCAGCGACAGCGAGATGAACGAGAGGTCGGCGACCACGAGGTCGACGGGTCCACCGATGTCGGCCGCGGTGAGGTGACGCATGTTGGTGCGGTCGTGCACGTGGACGCGGTCGTCGTTCTGCAGACGCCACACCAGCTGGCCGTACCCGACATCCACCGCGACCACCTCACGAGCGCCACGTCGCAACAGGACGTCGGTGAAGCCACCGGTGGACGCGCCGGCGTCCAGGCATCGCCTACCGTCGACGGTCAGTCCGTCCGCGGCGAACGCATCGAGTGCGCCGATGAGTTTGTGCGCTCCACGAGAGGCCCAGTCGTCGCGGGAATCATCGTCGAGGATCAGAAGCGGTGTGTCCTTGCCGACGTTGGTGGCCGGTTTGGTGGCAACCACTCCGTTCACCTTGACCAGTCCGGCGTCCACGAGGTCTCGTGCCTGTTCACGCGACCGGGCCAGGCCCCGGCGTACGAGTTCGGCGTCGAGACGAAGCCGCGCGGCCACTCAGCCCGGCCTCATCGGGGGTCGACCTCGGCCAGTGCCCGGGTCAGCGTGTCGTGGGCGCGTTCGAGTAGTTCGGCCTGTCGGCCCAGAGCCGCCAGATCGAATGAGTCCTCGGTCCGTGCGCGGATCTCGTCCACCTCGGCGAGCAACGCGCCGATCGCCTCGGTGACCGGCAGCGCGGAACCGGCCGGCATGCCCGGCTGTCCTTCGGCGGTGTATTGATCAGGGTCCATGTCGGAGTCCACGCTAGTCCAGCGTCCCGACGCCGAGAGTCTCGAGCAACGACCGGACCGCGTCGTCGTCGCTGGTGATCGTGACCGATGTCGGGTCCACCGCGTCGGAATCCAAGTCTTGTCCGTCGATGAGTCGCCACACCGCATCCGCCAGTGCCGGCAGCAGGCTGGACCGGGCGGAGTCGACGTCACCGGTCGCCGCGACGGTCACCGTGGTCCCCGACGTCGAGACCCGCCACTGCTCCTGCGCTGCCACCCGCACGAGGTCGGCCGCCTCCAGCAGTCCGGTGAGGTCGTCGATCACATAGGTGGGGCGCTGTTCGGGCGGCGCGACCAGCAAGTCCTTGGCGGAGCTGACCCCGGTGAGCACGAGCGCGCTGTCGAGACCGACGGCATGTGCGCCCTGGATGTCGGTGTCGAGACGATCGCCGACGACGAGTGGCGAGGCGACACCGCTGCGCGCGATGGCATCGGACATCAGCGGCGCCGCCGGTTTGCCGGCGACCAGGGGCTGTGCACCGGTCGCGTTCGCGACGGCGGCGACCAGCGAGCCGTTGCCGACCATCTGACCGCGCTCCGAGGGCAGGGTGGCGTCGATGTTGGTCGCGATCCACAGCGCCCCACCGCGGATCGCGAGCGCGGCCTCGGACAGTTGCGCCCACCCGGTGTCGGGCGAGAAACCCTGGATCACGGCCGCGGGCCGGTCGTCGGCGCTGCGGGTGACCCCGATGCCCACTTCGCGGACCTCTTGGGCGAGGCCGTCGGTCCCGAGCACCAGCGCACGCGAACCCGGTGCGAGGTGCTCGGCGAGCAGCCGCGCAGCGCTCTGGGCGCTGGTCACCACCTGCTCGGGTGTCGCGGTGAAGCCCAGTTCGGTGAGATGCGCGGCCACGGCGTCCGGGCGGCGACTCGCGTTGTTCGTGACGAACAACTGAGGAATGTCGAGCGAATCCAGAGTCTCCGCGGCACCGTCGACGGGTCGGTGACCGGAGAACACGGTGCCATCCAGATCGAGTAGTAAAGCCTGATAGCCGGCCGCGAGCGTTGCCGAGGGCGGCGACTGCGGCTTCGACACCTCCCCTACGGCCGCCGCAGCACTCGACGTATCCCCCGCCGATTCCTCGACTGACGATTCTTCAACAGCCGATTCCGTGGCGGCCGATTCTTCAACAGCCGGTGGAGAATCGACCCCGTCCCCGTCGGTTCCGGTGTCACCCTCGTCACCGGCCGAGAGTTCCATCAGTGCGAACTCCGCGTCGGTGGCATCGTCGACATCGGCGGCCGCCGCATTCATGTACCAGGTGACCGCGTCGTCGCGCCGTCCTGCCGCCAGCAGCGCGGACGCGTAGGCGTAGAACAGGCGCGCGGCCGGCGTCCCGGTCCGCGACGGTGACAGATCCTCGGCCTGCAGCGTCACGATCGCCTTTTCCGGCTCACCGAGATCGATCCGGGCGCCCGCCTCGACGATGCGCATCTCGGTGGCTTCCTCACCCGACAACGCCCTGCCATCCTCGCTGCGCGCGATCTCGATGGCACGCTCGGGACGGCCGAGGCCACGTTCGGCGTCGGCGATGAGCGGTAACAGCGCAGTGCCGCCGCTGATCCGACGGGCCGCCCGCAGTTCGGTGAGCGCCTCCTGCCATTCGCCGGCGCTGTAGGCGGCGATGCCCGCGGTCTCGCGCACCAGTCCCACGCGGCCGGCGCGCTCGCGCGCCGCGCGGGCATGGTCGAGCGCAAGGACCGGGTCCTCGTCCAGCAACCGGGTGACCATCACCAGATGACGCGCCACCCGATCGGCGTTCGCCTTGTCGAGCGTCAGCAGGTCACGCCGAACCTGGGGGTCGAGATCGGACGCCGTGACGTCATCGGGGAGCGCGGGCTCTGCGGGCCGCACATTCGAACGCGCTGGGCGCCTACCCGCACCGCGTCCGCGGTCGCGATCATTCATGGATGCCAATCTATGCCCTCCTGACGGTTGAGGCGGCACCGGGACCACGTCCGAAAACGAAATCTGACGCCCTGAGCCGACGCAACGCTGAAAAGAGTGATGAGACAAGAAATGCCCCGCACCGAAGTGCGGGGCATTTCTTTAAATTGTGTTCGGCGGTGTCCTACTCTCCCACACTGGTTAGGGTGCAGTACCATTGGCGCTGGAGGGCTTAGCTTCCGGGTTCGGAATGGGGCCG